>JACQWW010000229.1 GCA_016209025.1 Elusimicrobiota bacterium
GGAAGTTCTGAAGTCTGAAGCGCGAAGTCTGAAGTCTGAAAAGGGAATAACCTGTTTTTTTCATACTTCAAGCTTCAGACTTAAGACTTCAGAAATGCCTTCGGGGAATTTCTGTAAGGCAATGTTTTTTAGCTATTTCTCTGATAAACTATTGTGGAATGACGACACTTTTTTTAAACATTCTAGATCCCAAAAGGCAAAAACTGCTGACCTCGTTAAAGTTTCTCAAGGAACATGGTTTCTATCTTGCCGGCGGCACTGCTTTGGCTTTGCAGATTGGGCATCGCAGATCTTATGATTTTGATTTTTATACCAGGCAACAGTTTGATTCGGCAGAACTTTTAAGACTTGTTGCCTTAAAAATTCCTCAAACAAAACTAGATCAGGGTTCCGAGGGCTCTTTTCGCTTTGTTTATCAGGATGTGCCGATCACGGGGTTTTATTATCCTTACGATTTATTAATGCCTGTTGTCGATTTTGATTCTTACAGCTTGGCCAGTCTTGAGGATATCGCTGCCATGAAGGTTTTAGCCGTCACCCAACGAGGCATGCAGCGGGATTTTATTGATCTCTATCATCTGGCTAATATGTTTAGTTTAAACCAAATTTTAGATTTGGCCCAAAGAAAGTACCCGGTTTTTGACCGTTACACAGCGCTCAAAGCATTGGTTTATTTTGATGACGCCCAAAACGAGAGCGGCAAGGCGCGCGTTGCATTGCTCAAGCCATTGGGCTGGGGAAGGGTCAAATCATATTTTATCGAGCGAGTTCGTCAAATTAAATGAAAAAACATCAAAAAATACCCCGGAACATCATCCAGTGTCTATGGTCCTATGACCCCCGATCTATTGATCTTGGGGCGGACAAAGAGTTGATTATTACACAGGTTCTCAATTTTGGATCTTGGCAAGATCTGCAATGGCTTTTAAAGATATATTCATCTGAAGATATTCGCGCTGTTGTGTCATCACCGCGGCGCGGGCGCTGGACCCCCCAGACACTAAATTACTGGACGCTTAAACTGGCCGTTCACCTGCCGCAGCCAACTTACCAAAAAGCGATTCTTCGTTAAAATTCCTGAAAGACCCCCATTACACACAAACCGGCTATTTTTTCCAAATAAACGGTTTATTTTTATCCGCAGAAGCCTTACTGACTGCCGTAGGATTAAAAATTTCTTGGGCCGTTTTTTGAGCGGCCCTCTCGAGCGCCTTTGCACGATCTGGAAAGTCTTCTTCCCGCTGCTTTTGGATGTTGTCCATAAGACTTTCAAGCTGCCCCATTTGGGCATCCACCATTTTACCCATCATGTCGCCCATGGGGTTTCCAGCGCCGCCATACATCGATCCCATTTTCGCCTTCATCTCCTCCATTTGGGCCTTTCCCTGTTCTTGCTGTCTTTTTTCTTGTTCAACAATTTCCGGATTCACCCAGCGCCGATACGTTCCGTCATTGACAGCCACGGCAGTTAAAAGCGCCTGGCTCGCCAATTTTTCCATGTAGTCGTCTTCAGCTTGTTGTTGAGGTGATTTAGCGGATGCTTCCTTCGCGCCTTCGGCCTCCATCTCGGACATCTCGTGCTTCAGGGTCTCCAATTTGCCAACTTTTCGCGGGCGGTCCTTCTTCATGTCATACCATCCAAAATTCCCCGCGGTCCATAACTGCCGGGCATCGGCGCTCCAAAGGGAAACCCTGGGTTCAAATCGAATTCCCTGAAAATTAAACCACTTGGTCGTGGTGGCCTGAGAGCCTTGTTTGACATAAGTATCGCTGCGCCATTTTTCAGCAAGGCGGTATTGCACAACCAAAACCGAATCACATCCGGTTGACTTGGCCTTAGCGATCACTTGGTTAACCGACAAGGAGTCCGCGGAACCGAAATCTAAAACCTTTGGCTGATAGCCAAGACTTTGAAGCTCGGTTTCCAATGCCTTGGCCAATGCCTGATTTGTCGTTTGATCAATGGGCAGCTGAGGAATAGCTACCTCCGATTTTTTATCCACTCCTCCCCAACCTTTCTTTTTCTTCCAAAGACATCCCTTATCTTTCGGGTCAAGACTGGCTGTCTTTTTAAGCGTGGTATCGAACGTCATGGGGGCATTCCATTCTTTATCAGACATATAGCCGTCGCCATAAAGCATGGATCCTCCACCGCTGCAATAGGGCTCCCGTGCGCCTGCGGCGTCTTTATTGACTTGGCTCCGAATTAGGTTTTGAATAATACATAGTATTGACGCCGGCACAGCCAACCAAGAAAGCCAATGCCAATGCAACGCATGACTTTTTCACAATGTTTTTAGACATTTTTCCTCCTAATCGCGTTTGGTATCGCATATAAATTACAGTTCGGATTTGGCGCCTGAATCCCCGGTTTCTTTAATGAGGAATTCCGTGGCCTGTTCCATCTCTTGTTGCGTAGGATTAGCCACGCCCATCGCGGCGAAGTCAGGCATCTGCACCTCCGCGCCGCCCACTTTCGCGCTTTCAAAGCCGGAGGCCGTCTGAACGGACTGGGTGAATTTGACCAAACCCATGCCTGGGATGGCAGGAGACAAGTAATAATCCATCGTGGCTGTTTCGTTTCTGCGCATGGCAATCTCCATGCCTGTTTGGTACTCGAAGTTTGAGGTAGACTCCTTATCATACTCCTTGACGAAGACTTTGGTGATTTTAGCGCCTGCGCCCTGGCCTTCCACTTTTTTTGATTCGACTGTTTTGGTGGTTTCTTTCCGCTTCATGGATTCCTTGTTGATGGAGAGAACCTCTTTATCCGTGATAATGCGCGCATGAAGCGCGGCTACAGTGCCGGCTGCTTTGGTATCAACTTTTTCGTCGCCTAATATCTCGGTTTTCTTGCTTTTAATTTTAGTGATATCTTCGGTCTGCTGTTTCTCTTCTGTTTCCGATTTTGTTTCCGTTAACTTTTTGGTTTTGATATTGACGTCCTCAAAAGCGCTGAATATGCCGTCCACGGCGCCGACGGCCAGGGAAACAGCCATCCCGGCCGCGTCTCCTAATCCAGGCAAGGCTGAAGCGACACCCTTAAATTCATTGGCCTTATCTACGATACCGGCTCGCATGGCCGTCGCTTTTGCGCCGATGTCCTTGTTCTGAACCTGGACACTCTTGGACAAATTCACCGTTTTTGTTTCTTTACCGGTCTTAACCGACACAGTTTTTCCCGCCTCGCCGCTCATTGTGGCTTCCAAGTAATTCTGAGACATCTTTTCAGCAGGTTTCGTGCCCATTCTGATGACGAGTTCCACGGGCTGGAGAGTGTCAAAGCTGAATGACTGGCCTTCAGGCGGCTTTGGGACCACCATCTGCATGACGACTTTGATTATACCGCCGGGGAAACCCTGCTCAGCCAGCTTGGCGTTGACCGTCTCCTCAATGGGTTTGCCGGTCTTGGGGTCCTTCATGCCTTTATAAGCGCTCAACATGTCTGAAAGATCCATCCTATAGACCAGCTCAACCCGCACATATTTTTTGCTGTTGCGCGTTTCCTCGCCGATTACCTGGATTTTCACTAAACCCAGGCTTTTTTTGCGGCCGCTGGTCAAATCTTTGGCTTGCTCTTTTTGGGCATCCATCTGGGGTTTATACTGAGCCATCTGCTTTTTCATATCCGCCAATTGTTCCGGTGTCATCATCTTCATAATCTCAGGCGTTATGCCCGGCGGAAGATCGCCTGAACTCTGAGCCATCGCGTCCAGCGCGTTTTTGCCCACACCGCCTGTCATCTTATTTCCCATGTTCATATCATAGGTAGCCCAAGACCCGACTTTAAGCGAACGCATTTTGTCAGCCCCAAAGACCGGTCCCGCGGTCAGCATGATTGCAATTGCTGGGCACAATACTAAAATTTTATTGATTGTCATTGGTTTCCTCCGTCATTCGTCATTAATGATTTTGGTTTCCGTCTTGTATTCAATTGTTTCATTATAACTTTCAAATTGGCTTGTGGTTTCTCCGGATGGTTTAAGATCAGCGTCTTCTCCAAAGCCTCTTGGGATGGTGGCGCCGCAACGCCTGGCCACTTTGACCGTTAGAGTTTTCAATGGATGCTCCAAACCGGCTATATCAGCCAACGCGCCGACGCTGGAGGAAACTTTAGATTTTGAAGCCTCCCCTTCCGTTTCTTGGACTTGGCGCCTGCCTTCGCGCACATTGCCCGCCGCTCTTTTAGCCATAGTCGTTCCCAGAACTTTAGCCGCGCCCGTAACGCTGGTGGCCGCGGTTTTTTCAGCAGAGCGCGCTTCATCTTCCCAGATAGTCTGCCCTGTTTTTGCGTCAACCATCTTAAAACGCAAACGAACTATTTTGTTCTGATAAACACCGATTGTTTGGATACTAAAATCAAGGATATCGCCGTACACCAGAGCTTCGACAGATAAAACAGCGCCGATTTTTTCAGGCTTGACCGATGTCAGCTGCCCGCCGTCGGTGATGCTTAGTTTAGCGCGCAATATATCGTCAACCTCCTTTTGAGGCTGAACTTTGTAGCCGCGCATCTCAATGGTCTCTTTGAAAATCCTTCTGACAAATGTCGGCGCGTTTAAATCAACGCTCTGATTATTAAAAGGAAGAAGGGCGATTATGCGCGGCGGTCTATAGCCCGGAGACAAATAAATTGGCTTTAACCCGCCACAGCCGTTTAAGACAAATAACAAGGCAATTATTACTTGAATTTTAGAGAGAAGTTTTTTGTCGCGCAACATACAAATTATTTAGAGTAGTGTCTCATAACGCGGTTTCATCCTTGGTAAAAACGGCATTAATCTACCTTCCACTAAATTTAACTGTTAAATACTAACAAGGTTTTTATTTACTGTCAAATGGGTGCGGGGGCAAAAGTTTGGTAGCCCCTCCCCCTGTGTCGCATGGGGTCAGGTCTTCGTTTTTCGTCAGCCTCATAAGGGCCGTCGTGGTCAGGTCTTCGTTTTACGCCACAGCTGTGGCGTAAAACGAAGACCTGACCCCTTTACACCGATGATTTAAATTGGTCCCCCCTGGAAGAAACGAAAAAACATGGGTATAATTGATTGAAAACCAAATGACCACAATTACCCAGGCAACTTATGAAAAAGGGCTGTTTCGGCCAACTATAATTCTGCCTTTGAAGGAACATTCTAGGGTGATGCTGGTTGTGGCTCCCCTGAGGCGTTGGAACAAAAAAAAGCAGTTAGAGGGCTTTCTCCAAAAAATCCATGCCCAAGCCCGCAAGTTTTCCCCTGAAGCTATCGAAGCCGATATAACAGCAGCGGCCCGGGCAGCCCAAAAAAAACTTTATCATTGATCGTTCTAATTGATCCCAACGTCTGGGTTTCTGCCCTCATCAACCCCTACGGCTTTCCTGCAAAAATTCTGCAAGCATGGCTTCGTGGTCAATTTCAGGTTCTTGTATCCGGGCAGCTTCTAAAAGAAGTCGGGCAAGTCCTTGGCAGGCCAAATATTAAAGACAAATATAAACTTTCCGTTTCCTCAATTGAACTTTTTTTGCAAAATTTGGAAGAAGAGGGAATAACGGTTTATCCTGCCGGCGAGGTTCATTATTGCCGTGATCCCAGAGATAATTACCTTTTAGAGATGGCTCTTTTGGGACAGGCAGAAGCTCTCGTTACCAGAGACGATGATATTAAAGGGGACTCAGGGTTAATACAACGCATGCAGGCGCACCGCGTCCATGTGTTTACAGTAGCCAAATTCTACCAAAAGCTTCAGGAACTGTAAAAAATTTTGAGGGTCAGGAGGGGGTCAATTGATAAAATTAGAATAACTACTCACGTCACCCCCGCGTAAGCGGGGGTCCAGTGCTTTTTTTCTAGATTCCCGCTTTCGCGGGAATGACAGACCTGAGTAGTTACAAATTAGAACAATAAAAATGGCTGTTCATTATGACTCTGCCGCCGCGTCCGCATCCAAGGGGACATGGAAATTTCCCCGCACGTTCTGGTTTGCCAATCTTATCGAACTCTTCGAACGGGCCGCTTATTATGGGTGCTTCATCTTTTTGGCCGTCTATCTGACAAGCCGCATCGGTTTCACGGACAAGGAAACAGGGCTCATCACCGGCATTTTTTCTTTTCTTCTTTATCTTATGCCGACTTTTATGGGCACCCTGGCGGATAAAATAGGCTTTAGGAAATCCTTATGCGCGGCATTTTTATTATTAACCTGCGGCTACGCTGTTTTAGGAGCTGTCCCGACTAAATCTGCCGCTGTTTTCGCCCTGCTGATCATCGTCTCGGGCGCGGCCATCGTCAAGCCGGTCGTATCCGGCACGGTTGCCAAGTGTTCCGATGAAGCGAACCGGGCCAGAGCCTTTTCCTTGTTCTACTGGGCCGTCAATATCGGGGCTTTTTCCGGCAAAAGTTTCGTGGACCCCATCCGGCAAGCGTTCGCCAATGCCGGCGATTCGGGCGCGTTGGCCTACCTAAAACAGATGCTGGGCAATCCCGCCGGCAATGGCTGGGAACTGCAATTCGTTAATCTTTATGCGGCCTGCATGGCCTTCGCCGCCTTTTTGTTGACGTTTTTCGCCTATAGAGAAGTCGCTGGCCAAAAGAACCATTTAAAAGCGTCGGGAAAAAACATGCGCGAAATCGCGCTGGCCCTCGGCAAAGCTTTCACTAATTGGCGCTTTGCCTGTCTTATCATCATTACAGGCTTTTTCTGGGCCATCCAAGGACAACTCTACGCGACCATGCCGAAATATCTGTTTCGCATGGTGGGGCTGTCGTCTAAACCGGGGTGGATCGCCAACGTTAATCCATTCGTGGTCGTTCTTTGCGTCATTCCGATCACGCAGATGGTGCGCTTCTGGCGGCCCGTTAATTCCATCGCTGTTTCCTTTCTGATCATCCCTTTATCCGCGCTCTCGGTGGCCCTGGCGCCGATGATCGGCGTCAAAGAAGTTTTCCTGGGAACATTCAGCGTCAATACGATCATTCTGATGATGATCATAGGCATCATGTTTCAGGGGCTTGCCGAATGCTTTTTGTCGCCGAAATACCTTGAGTACGCCTCCAAACAGGCTCCCGCCGGAGAAACCGGTCTCTATATGGGCTTTGCCCATCTCAATTCCGCGTTCGGATGGTTTTTTGGTTTTGTCATCTCAGGAATCCTGCTGGATAAATGGTGCCCTGATCCCGCCAGACTTCCCATCGGCCTATCCGAAGCCGCAAGAGGCGCCTTTTATGCCCACGCCCACTATATCTGGTACGTATTTACCGGCATCGGACTGCTTGGGTTCGCTCTGCTTATGGCATTCAGGTTCGTTACGGACAGGCTGGATCGGGGAACAACTGCAAAAACCGCTGGCACCGTCCTTTTTTAGGTAAAATTTTTTTATGCTCCTTGATCTCTCCTCCCTCAAAAAAGCAGTTTCAAGCTTGGAACGGGCGATCATACGGTCTCGATCAGCCCCGCTGGACGAGGAATTGCGCGATGCCGTTATCCAGCGGTTCGAATATACGTTTGAGTTGTCATGGAAAATGCTTAAACGGCGGCTTGAAATTGAAATGGCGAATCCCTCTGAAGCGGATCGCTTGGCGTTTGAAGATTTGTTACGGGAAGCGGCGCAAAGAGGGCTTATTGCCGATGTGGAACAATGGATGGATTACAGAGAGCAGCGTAACATCACCTCGCACACATACGATGAACAAAAGGCCGGCAATGTTTACCGTGAAGCCTTACAATTCCATGCCGACGCCCAATCCCTTCTCGGTGAGCTCGAAAAAAGAAACCGTCCTTGATTTAAAACCAAGGCACCTTCAGTTGGTCAAGGAGATCATGGCCCGGTTTGCCCCGGAGTTTAAAGTGGTTGTGTTCGGCTCAAGGGCAAACGGAACTGCCAAGCCCTACTCCGATTTGGACCTCGCCATCATCACGCAAAAGCCGCTTCCCCTGCGCCGCATAAGACAATTAAGAGAAGCTTTTTCCAACTCCCGCCTGCCCTTTAAAGTGGATATTGTGGATTGGGCCGATACGGCGGATCATTTCCGTCAAATCATAAAAAAGGGAGCCAGGCCGCTAAATCAGTAAACCTGCTGAAAGGCCGTTGAATATTTTTTGACGAAAGTGTCGTTGGAGCGGCGCTCGATGGAATAGCTTGCGGTCAAGCGCACGCCCTTGTCTAATGACCACCAAAAACCGGCGCCGCGTTCTTTGATGGAAAATTCGCCGGGATTGGCCGGGTTGCCGGAATCAAAAAATTCCATCCAGGCGCCTTGAAAGACAAAAAGCCTGACAAATTCCTGAATTTGATAACCCAATTGATAAGAGGTGGAACCTGCTTTCTTTTCGACGGAATTCCCACCCAACAAGCGGGTATTGATCGTGCCCCAGCGGACGGTCGCATCCCAGCCGGCCATGGGCGACCCGCGCAAGCCAAGCTCTTGAGTTTGCACCCTGGCAGGCGTGTAACGCCGGTAGTTGCCGCGCAAAAAAGGCTCAAGGCGGTAACCCGGGCTGGGCAGATACAAAATCAACTCCGCCATCTGACGGTACATGACCTCGGCTTTGGGCGTGTTGCCGCCTTTCAAATCCCATCCCAAAGCTCCGTATCTGCCGGTATAACCTGCGTGAAAGGTATTGTCAATGTAACCGAACCGGTCGGTCCTGATATATTCGGCATAACTGGAGCCGGTTTCCTCTTGGTTTTCCATCCTCAGGCGATAGCTTCTGGAAGGGGAATAAAAACTTAAATTCCAATAATCAAAGCCGATCTCGCTTTCCACGGCCCAAGCGCCGGGCGCTAAACACCAAAACGCCGCAAGGGCAATGAAAATCGTATGCCTCGTCGAATGTGTCATCATTCTGAGTTTACCATTTGGTATTATTCAAATACTTCGCAAAAAAACTGGAGGAAAGTTAAATGGTAACAGGTTTAGTGCTGGTGCGGCTGATGTCCGGCAAGGAAAAGCAGGCTTTACAGCAAATCAAGGCGACTAAAGGCGTTTCCCATGTGTCGGCGGTATTCGGGAGATGGGACCTGGTATTGGACATGGAAACCGATGATTTGGCGACTCTTTCCAATACTGTGGTAGCCAAAATTCGGGCGATTCAAGGAGTTCTGTCAACGGAAACGCTGGTCACTACCGCGATATAAGAGCAATGGGGTCAGGTCTTCATTTGTC
>JACQWW010000213.1 GCA_016209025.1 Elusimicrobiota bacterium
CTTAAGGGACAGCCTCACTGGCGCTTCCACCACCTTTGCCGTCATCTTGAAGACGGAAAGAACCGATGACGCGGGCGAGCTCACTGATCCGGCCTTCAACCGGATAACGGCCAATCACGTTGACATTTCCGGCTCTCCCGACGACCAGATTTCCCCTGAAGTGGATGATGACGCAGATTGTTTGGTCGCCCAATGCCGTCTGCTCATTCAAATTAATCCGCAAACCTACGGTCATGGTTCCGGAATCTCAGGAAATCCCGGAGCGCAAAACGCCGGCGTTCAATTTTCAGCCACAGTGCGGGCGGTTGACGGCAACTTTAATCAAATAGAAAACGGGGCTAATTCCGATCCTGAAGTAAGTTTTGAGATTCTGGAAGGCACAGGTTTAGCCGCGGAAACCAATCCGGCCAATCTTCAACTGGTAAACGGCCAGGGATTGCGGGGGGATTTCGATTTAAAGGTGGCCACTAATGTCACCAGAATCAAGGCTGATAATGTCGCAGGATACGACTTTTTGGAAGCAACCTCGCTGCCTTTAACGGTCAATACGTCAGATTATTTCCGGCTGCATGCTTTGCTTCCCGGGGAGAGCTTGAAGCCCGGCCAGACTCCTTTCGACGGTACCGGCGGCAGAAGCGGATCCCCGGCCGCTCAAATCGCCGGCAATCCTTTTAATGTCGGCGTTTACTCCACGGACAGATACTACAACCGGGTTTCCACCACCACATCCATCGTATTGGAAACAGCGGATATATACGATGAGGCCGTATACGGCCCGCAAAGTCTTTCCGGCGGTTTTGTCAACATCCCGGTGACCCTGAAAACTTCCACGGAGACCGCGCCTAATCCTAACTTGGCTTATGCCCGCTGCAATGATCCGGCAATATGCGCGGCCTTTAACATTGCCTTTGGAACCTCAAGCCATATCCCGGTCAACTCATCGGCCCCGGTCGCTTTTTCCCTGATCGTGCCTAATGAATCTTTTGAGCCTGGGTGCAGCACCTGTTCCGGCAAAACAGGCAGTGCAGTCACGGACATCGTGGTCGGTTCATCCTTGACTTTGACCGTGCGTTATATTGACGCTTTTTACAACAAAGTGCCGAATCCTTCGCCGGTTCCGAGGGTCAAGATCGTCAGCGATGATATTTTTGCCAATCACAATATGGAAGTGAATTTGACCACCGGGGCTTATGCCTTTAATACTTTTTATTTCCGCGAAGCCAATGCTTCGCCGGGTTGGCGGATTTACGCGACAACCGCCGCATCAAGCGCAGTCAGCAATGTTGCCTGGTCAACTTCGCCTTATTTGACGGCCGGAGCCACGACCACGGCGCGGCTTTTAGTCATATTGCCTGATGAAACTTATGATCCCGGCAATGAATCCGGCGCCGGCAAATATGGGTCGGCTTCCAATCCTGTGGCGGGAAGTACTTATACGATTACGGTTAGAGCTGTTGATCGTTTTTATAACCAGAGATCCACGGACACGGCTGTTTTTGCCGAGACAACCGATCCCTACGATATCCATCCGTCAACCGTAAACCTGGAATCAGGCACAACAACCTTTAATTTGATTTTCCGCACCGCTACCCAGGACCCGGATATTCCCCGCGGACCTTGGGCCATTCGGGCCGCCACCGCCACCTCTTCGAACATGGCAAGCTCCAGCGCTTCAAATATCGTCGTCAGCGCCGGAGCCGCGGTCAAGCTTCTTGTTTTGCCGTCAGGCACGAGCCATGAGCCGGGCAGTTCAAGCGGTTTTGTCCAGCCGGCCTCGACTCAGACAGCCGGGACGCCTTTTGGCGTGACGGTCAAGGTAGTGGACGTCTATAACAACCGGAAAGACAATGCCCCGGCTGAAATACGCCTGGCTTCCAATGATCCTCATGATGAGTTGAAAAATTTCCCCTCGATTTTGACGACTACCGGCTCCGTAACCTTCGCCAACGCGGTTCTGCGCACCGTCAACAGAAAGTCCGACGCAACCCCGGCCGGTTCGCCGGACGGCTGGCTCATCACCGCCTCAACCGCGGCCGGGGTTTATTATGCCGACAGCGTTTCCACGGCTGTGCCGGTAGTCGGCGGTCCCGCTGACCGGCTGATGGCCTTGATGCCTGGCGAAGCCTTGGATGAGGGTAATACCGTCACCGGCGGCAAAAGCGCGGCCAATCCTCCTTGGCAATTGCGGGCCGGATCAACTTATACCGTGACGGTTTATGCCACCGATAATTCTTACAACATTGACATTACCACCAATGCCTGGTTGAGCCTTAATTTTGATCCGGCCGGCTGGGCTTATGACGATCAATATGCCACAGCCCCGGTTTCTTCCCGGCCTCTTTTGGGCGGCGCCACCAATTTCGACATTTCCTTTAAAATCGGCGAATCAACGACGACCGGCGGATTTAAGGATTCCCGCGTCGTGGTTTTTTCAACCGGCAATGCCTTAAGCCAAGTTGAATCCTCTTCGGTCAGCGTGATGTTCGCGGCTGAAGGCGCCTTAAAGCTTCAGATCGTCGGTCCCAATGAAACAGCCTGGCCCGGCAAGCCGCCTTACGACACCGGCCTTTCCGGCGGCGGTAATGGACTTTCCGCAGGCGGCAAACTGCAGAATCCGCCGGGAAATCCGCCTGACGTCATCGCCGTGGTCAACGCCGGAGACGCCTTCGGCGCGACTTTGCGGGCGGTTGACCGCTATTGGAACAAAGTGGCGACCCATACGGTCAATGTCCGCATGACCAGCCAGGACCCGGTAGATACGCCTGATCCCAAAAATTTTGATTTTACCGGCTCTTCAGCGTCTTTTTGGACTTTCCAGCGCGCCAAGAACACCGGCTGGAAGCTCTCAGCCATGGACAATAGTTCGATACTTTTAGTCGCTACTTCGCCGGCCATTTCCGTTCCTTCGGGCGCGGCCAGGAGATTTCAGATTCTGCTTCCCGGCGAATCCTGGAGCGAGGATTCGGCTACCGGCAAAATCGGCGCGCCCTATGCCTGGACCGCCGGCGTTTCTTCCCGGGTGACGGTCAACGCGGTGGATGATTATTGGAACATCGCTTCGGATAATTCCATCGCCAAACTGACGGCCGACGATCTTTATGCCCAGAGCATTCCCGACGACGCGGATGGTTTCCCCAATACCCTCACCCACACCCTGCAAACCGGCACCACTTACTATGACTTTATTTTA
>JACQWW010000214.1 GCA_016209025.1 Elusimicrobiota bacterium
CGTGAAATATATGATAATGGTTTAAAGCAGGCTCGTTGCCGGATGACGCGCGAGCGCCAGGGCATTGAGCTTGCGGTTGCTGTAGAAGTAAAAGGAGAGAAAAAAGAAATGGGAAAAAGACTCTATGTAGGCAATCTGCCGTTTGAGACGACGGAAGACCAGCTTCGCGCGCTGTTTGCTGAAAGCGGCCAAATTGCCAGCGTCAAATTGATTACGGACAAGTTCACGGGCCGGTCCAAGGGATTCGGTTTCGTGGAAATGAACACCGAAGATGAGGCTAAGGCTGCCATCCAAAAGTTAAATGGAAGCAGTTTAGGATCGCGCCAGATCAAGGTCAACGAGGCCAAACCGATGGAAGAGCGCGGGCCGGGCGGCGGCGGCTTCGGCGGCGGCCGGGGCGGTTACGGCGGAGACCGGGGTCCCAGAAGGGGCGGTTACAATCGTTAAAGGTCGGCCCGCTGATCTAATTTTAAACCTATCTGAATAATCCGAATCGGTAAGCCTTTTTACGATTAAACTGTATTGACAAAAAGCTGTTTCATTTATTATATTTAATGACTGACTGTTCATTCATTAAATATGAATAAATTTATGAAACGCGGCCGGCCCAGGACCGAGCCGCCTGAAGTTCGGCGCCGCCGGATTTTGTCGGCCGGGCGCCAGGTATTAAAGGAAAAAGGATACCAGGAAATTCTGCTTGACGACGTGGCCCGGCGCGCCGGAATCGCCAAGGGCACTCTTTATCTTTATTTTAAAAACAAAGAAAACCTTTTTGCCGCCTTATTCCAGGATTTGGTTGACGACATGGAATCTAAGCTGAAAAAAATGGGACTGGAGAAATTGCCGGCCCCGGCTTACCTCAGGCATATAGTTACGGAAGGTTTGAACTTTTTGGATGAGCACCGGGATTTCATCGTCCAATTTTCCGTTAAAGAGCCTCCTTTTTGCGGGGCAGAAACCGGTCATATCATGCTTAAGCGCTTTAAAGAACATATTGACTTTATCGCTCAAATCGTCAAAACCGGCGTCAGGGAAGGCAGTATTAAAAAATGCGATATTTTTACGGCGGCGTTATTTTTGATCGCGCTGTTCAGGATGTTCTTGATGAGAAAAGTGCTTTTGGGCACAAGCGGGCCGCTGAAAGATTCGGCCGGCGAACTGATGGATTTATATTTGAAAGGCGTCGGGACGAAATGAAAGTAAAAATTATCGTTTTGGCGGCGCTCGCGCTTTTGCCTGCCGGATTCACTGCGGCCCAAGATAGCGCGAAAATCCGGGAACTGACGATTGAAGAAGCGGTCCAAACGGCTTTTCTTCAAAATACCGGCGTGGTTATTGCGGAAAAAACAAGGGAAATTTACGAAGAGCGTGTCAATCAGTATTGGGGCTCGGTATTTCCTTCGATCGGCGCCTCGGCCCAATACACGCGCAACATTGAAAAGCCTTCCTTTTTTATCATGGGAAACAAAGTAACGATCGGCTCGGACAACAGTTACCAGGCGTCTCTGGATGTCAATCAGGTTCTTTGGGCCGGCGGCAAGGTGGGCGCGGGAATTAAAATCGCCGGCCTGGCCTATAAAATAGGGGATGAAGAAAGCCGCTCGGTTAAATTAGCCGTGGCCAGAGCTGTGCGGCGGATGTTTTATAACGTTCTTTTGGCTTCAGCCACGGTGGCTATCCAGCAGGAGTCTTTGGATTTGGCTAAAAGCCATTTGAGCACGATTAAAGAACAGTTTAAGCAGGGACTAGCCAGCGATCTGGAGCTTCTCAGGCAAAAGGTCGAGGTTTCAAACGCCATGCCGGCTCTGACGAAAGCCGAAAATCTTTATGAAGAAGGAATCTTGGAATTGGGGAATTTGCTTGGGATGGATGTGGATGAACGGGCGGTTCCCGCGGGTTCCTTGGAATGTTTCGTTCCGGCAGACGCCGATCTGCCGCGGTTATACGCGCAGGCTCTGGGCAATAGGCCGGAAACAAGGCGGGCCGGCCTGGGACTTGATTTGGCCGACAGAAAGATTTCGCTGGAAAAATCGGCTTTTTATCCGAGCCTTTACGGTTTTGCCAGCAAGCAGTTTCAAGGGCAGTCCCAGGCCGGTTTTCCCAATCCAATCGGCCGGGCTTGGAGCCTGATGGCCGGAGCCAGGCTTTCCCTGCCGCTTTTTTCCGGCGGCGCCGATTATTACAAAGTCAAACAGGCGCGCCTTGAAAGAGACCAGGCATGGGAAATGTCCGCTCAGGCGCGGCGCCTGGTAAAAATGGATGTCAAACGCGCGTGGTTGTCTCTTTATGAGGCGGACGAAAGGCTTGAGTCGCAATCGGAGGCTGTCGAGCAAGCCAAAAAAGTGATGCAGGCTACTCAGATTCGATTCAAGAACGGTTTGGTCAGCCGCCTGGAATTTAACGATGCGGCGCTGGCCCTTAATAGGTCGGAAACCCTGCGGGCCCAGGCTCAAAGGGATGTCTGCGCCGCAGGAACTGATTTGGACTGGGCGACGGGAAAATTGGTTAAGGAGTAAAATTTATGACTAAAAGCGTTTCTATGGCTATTTTTATCACGACATTTATTTTTTCTGGAATTTTTGCGGGATGCAGATCGAAAAACGCCGAAGTCCTGCGCGGCGATGACGCCGAGGCCTTCATGGTGAAAATGGAAAAATCGGCTTTAAGAAACCTGGAGGAAAAGATTCTTTTAGTGGGGTCCGTCAAAGCGAGGGACGAGGCCGTGCTTTATCCGAGGGTCGGCGGCAAATTGCTTAAAAACGTCCTGAATGAGGGGGATGCCGTTGAAAAGAACGATCCCGTGGCTTATATCGAGCGCGACGAGGTCGGCGCGGTCTACGAGCCCGCGCCCGTTCCCTCCACCTTGACCGGGGTGGTCGGCCGGATTTATCTCGATGCCGGCGCTCACGTGACGCCTCAGACGCCGGTGGCCATGGTGGTTGATCAGAGCCAGGTCAGGGTTGTTCTTGATTTGCCGGAGAGATATGCCGGCACCATCAAACTCGGACAACAGGCCGCGGCGAAGGTGGACGCCTATCCTCAAAAGCGGTTTTTCGGAAAAGTAGGAAAATTGAGCCCGATCGTGGATCCGGCTACGCGCAACGTGGTGGTTGAAATTTTTATACCGAATCACCAGGCGCTTCTGAAATCCGGAATGTTCGCCCAGGTTGAACTTGTCGTGGGAGCCAAGGCTTCGGCGGTGTCGATTCCGGTCGGGGCGATCCTTGAGGATGAAAGCGGCAAAGAGCATGTTTTTCTTTCCAAAAACGGCAGGGCCGTGCGCAGAGACGTGGAAATCGGAGCCAGAACCCGGGAGTTCGTGGAAATCACCAAGGGCGTCCAAGCCGGAGAGGAAGTCGTCGTTACGGGTTTATATGGACTCCGGGACGGCAGTCCGATCAAAAAGGACACGGCGCAATAAGCAGGCTTGGTCAGCGATGAAACTGTCAGAAATTTGCATCAAGCGGCCGGTTTTCGCGACCATGCTTGTCATGGCTTTGGTCGTTTTGGGATTGTTTTCTTATCCCAGGCTCGGTCTTGATCTTTTTCCCAACATAGAGTTTCCGTTCGTCGTGGTCACCACGGTATTGCCCGGCGCGGGGCCCGAGGAAGTCGAAACATCCGTCACCAAGCCGATCGAGGAAGCGGTCAACACCATCTCCGGCATAGAAAATTTAAAATCCACCAGTTTCGAGGGGCTCTCGCAGATATTGATTCAATTCGTTCTTGAGAAAAACGCGGCCGTGGCGGCCCAGGAAGTCCAGGACAAGGTAAATCTTATCCTCAGGGACCTGCCCCAGGGAACCGATCCGCCGGTGGTGGAAAAATTCGATCCCGGAGCCATTCCCATCATGAGCGTGGCGGTTTACGGCAGTAAAAGCTTGATCGAGCTTACCCAGATCACCAAAAAGAAAGTCAAGGAGAACATTGAGACCGTCAACGGCGTGGGAACCGTTCAGGTCGTCGGGGGGCGCGAGAGGGAAATCCACGTGGTCGTCAATCCTCTTAAGCTTTCCGCCCTTAATTTAAGCATCAAGCAGGTCAAAGACGCCCTGCGCGAGCAAAACATCGAAATTCCCGGCGGGCGCGTGGAAAACGGCAGACGCGAATGGGTCTTGCGCACCCTGGGGCGCATCCGCTCGGCCTCGGATTTTGAAAAAGTAGTGGTGACCGAGATTAACGGAGTCCCCGTGCGCATAGCCGATATAGGCAGGGTCGAAGACACGGGCCAGGAGATGCGCACCTTCGCGCGGCTCGATGGTCGCCAGTGCGTTTCGCTGGTCATTTTAAAACAGTCGGGCACTAATACCGTCGAGGTGGTCAAGCAGGTTAAAAAAAGGCTCTCCGAAATCACGCCGCTGCTGCCTGACGGAGTTTTGCTGGAAGTAATCAGGGATCAATCTTCTTTTATAGAAAAATCAGTGGCTACCGTCGAAGAGCACATTGTATTGGGCGGAGTTTTTGCGGCGCTGATCGTGCTTTTGTTTATGGGAAATCTCCGGGCCACGCTGATCGCGGCAGTCGCTATTCCGTCGTCCATCATCGCCACATTCACTTTGATGGATATGGCCGGTTTTACGCTTAACAACATGACGCTTCTGGCTTTGACCATAGCCGTCGGAATAGTCATTGACGATGCCATCGTGGTCCTGGAAAACATTTTCAGGTACATGGATGAATTGGGCAAGCCTGCCATACAGGCCGCGGTGGAAGGGACAAAGGAAATCGGTTTGGCGGTCATGGCCACGACCATGTCGCTTTTGGTCATTTTTATTCCCCTGGCTTACATGAGCGGAATCGTCGGCAGGTTTTTAAAGAGCTATGGGCTTACCACCGCGTTCGCCATTGCGGTCAGCTTGCTGGTGGCGTTTACGCTGACCCCGATGCTGGCTTCGCGTTTTTTGAAATCCCACCGGAGCAAATCGAAAACCAGGGCGCTCGAAATCGCGGATAAGATCAACGCGTTTTTAACGGCTTATTATGAGCTGGCGTTGAGATGGGCTCTTTCGCGCCGCAAGACAATGGTGATAATTTCCGTCGTGACGATCTTGACCGCCTTGCCTTTGATCAAATTTATCGGAAAAGACTTTCTGCCCAACGACGATCAATCGCAATTTCAGGTTCACGTCAAAGCCCCGGAGGGCACCTCGATCCAAGTGATGGCCGGTATATTGGCCCAGCTGGAAACCGAAGTCAGAAGGCTTCCCCAAATAAAACATTTGTTGGCGTCGGTCGGAGAAGTCCAGGGCTCCGGCGTAAACGAGGGCGGCATTTACGTCAGACTTGCCGAACAGGAAGACAGAAATATCAGCCAGCGCGAGCTTATGATCGCGTGCCGCAAGTTGTTGTCAAAATACAACGGTTTAAGGATCAGCGTCCAGGAAGTGGGCATGATCGGCGGGGGGACCATTAAAGAAAGCGAGTTGTCCTACATTATCAAAGGTCCTGATTTGGATAAATTGCGCGAATATTCCGATTTCGTAAAAAACGAACTTAAAAGGCCTAATGGAATGATTTTAAATACCGGACCGACTGGTTCGGGGAAAACCACCACTCTTTACGCGTTTTTGAAACACAAAAAGAGTCCGGAAATAAAAATAATAACCATTGAAGACCCGATAGAATATCATCTTGAAGGAATCGAGCAGACCCAGGTTGATGAAGAAGCCGGCTATACTTTTGAAAACGGCTTACGCTCTTTAATGCGTCAGGACCCGGACGCGATTTTGGTCGGAGAAATGAGAGATAAAGAAACCGCGGAAATTGGCATTCAGGCGGCCCTGACCGGTCACTTGGTGTTTTCAACCCTGCATACCAATAACGCCAGCGGCGCTATTCCCCGCCTTTTGGATTTGGGAGTAAAATCAACCAGCATTGGTCCGGCGCTTAATTTGATTATTGACCAAAGACTAGTTCGCCGGCTTTGCCAAAACTGTAAAATCGCGCAGGAGGCGGGAGAGGATTTAAAAGATAAAATTCGGAAATTTTTGGATAGCATCCCCAAGAGAGTAAATATAGATAATTTTAAAGAAATTAAAATTTTCAAACCGGTTGGCTGCGAAAAATGCAACGGAACGGGTTATA
>JACQWW010000215.1 GCA_016209025.1 Elusimicrobiota bacterium
GAGAAAGGGGTCAGGTCTCTACTTCTACTTCTTCCGTTAATTTGCTAATTTTTTCGCATGGCGCGATCATTGCGAATCGAATTTCCCGGTGCGTGGTACCATATTATAAACAGGGGTGCCAACCGCCAGAATATTTTTCTGTCTGATCAAGACCGCCAGCGCTTTTTGGAAATCCTTGAGGAATGCCACGAGCTTTGGGGTCTGGAATGTGCGTGTTTTTGCCTCATGGAAAATCATTACCATTTACTGGTCCGCACGCCACGGGGCAGTCTTTCTCGGATCATGCGCCATCTTGCTGGCGTTTATACCCAGCAGTTTAACCGCAAACACGGCAGGGATGGCCCCCTCTTCAGGGGCCGCTATAAATCCATCCTGGTAGACCAGGAGACTTACGGCCTCGGCGTTTCCCGCTACATTCATCTTAATCCTGTTAAGGCAAAAGTTGTGTTTGCGCCGGAAGATTACCCTTGGAGCAGCTACCGCTTTTATTTTGAGCGAGAGAGTCCTTCGTTTTTGCATAGGGAGCTTTTGCTGTCTTTCTTCGGCAATGGACAAAAGGGGACCCAGGAATTGCGAAAGTTTACCGAAGCCGGCATTGATGAAGAAATGGAAAAATTTTACGCATCCAAAAGACCTCATCCAGTGCTGGGGGGGAACAAGTTTTCGGCTTGGGTCAAATCGCACGGCTATGTTGAACCGCAAAAAAACAAAATTCAGTTTTCGGAATCAATACTGGCCCGCCCGCCGTCTTTGGGGCGCATTCTCAACATTGTTAGTCAGGCTTATGAAATACCCCTGAGCGCTATCGTGGCATCCCAACGCGGGCGCTCTAATGAAGCCCGGTTCGTGGCCATTTATCTATGTAAGAGGCTTTCTGGAAAATCTTTGGAAGAAATAGCGAATAATTTTGGACGATGCACGGACAAAGCTGTCAGCAAAGCGGCTCACGCCATTGAAAGAAGCCTGGTGTCCGATCCGAAGTTAAAATCTCGAGTAGAGAAAATAAGGGAAAGCATTGCTTTGGTTAACGAGATAAGGGAGTTGCCGGCAGCTGAAGAAGTAGAAGTAGAGACCTGACCCCTTTACTTGACAATTCTCCATAAACGGCGTATTATTATGGAGTATGTTCCACAGACTTTTATCTCCCTTCAAGTCAAACAGCTTTTTTCTCTTTGGTCCCAGAGGAACGGGGAAAACCACATTTCTTAAAGAATTCTTTGCCGAAGAAAAAACATTTTGGATTGACCTTTTGGATCCGGCGGTTGAGGATCGTTATTGCCGCAGCCCGGAAACCTTGACTCAAGAACTTAAGGCTTTGGATAAACAAGTCAAATGGGTGGTCATTGACGAGGTGCAGAAGGTTCCCAAATTGTTGGACTTGGTCCATTTCCATATTGAAAATTCCGGAATCAAATTCGCCCTCACCGGATCAAGCGCGCGCAAGCTCAAAAAAGGCTCGGCAAACCTGTTGGCCGGGCGAGCTTTTGTCAATCACATGTTTCCATTGACACATCAAGAGATGGGCGGCCGATTTGACTTAAACGATGCCTTGCAGTGGGGCACCCTGCCCAAAACGACACAACTTGGGACCATGGGGGAAAAGAGCGCTTTTTTAAAGGCGTACGCCTTGACGTATTTGAAAGAAGAGGTTTGGAACGAGCATCTCGTGCGCCGGCTTGATCCATTCCGCAAATTTTTGGAAATTGCCGCCCAAACAAACGGCCAGATCATCAATTATTCCAACATCGCCAAAGATGTCGGCGTTGACACGAAAACCGCGCAGTCTTACTTTGAAATCCTGGAAGATACGCTTTTGGGCGTCATGCTGGAGCCTTTTCATCAATCAATTCGCAAAAGGCAAAGAAAAAATCCCAAATTTTATCTCTTCGATCCCGGCGTCAAGAGGGCGCTAGAGGGGTCATTGACGCAGTCTTTGACGCCGGGTTCCTATGTCTTTGGCCGGGCTTTCGAGCATTACGTTATTCTTGAGGCTCATCGCTTAAATGATTACCATCAAAAAGATTTTCGATTCTCCTACATGAGAACCAAAGATGACGCCGAGATTGACCTTGTCGTTGAAAGGCCCGGCAAACCCCTGGCTCTTGTTGAGATAAAATCAGCGGACCGGATTGATGAACGCGCCACGCGCGGCATCGAAGCCTTTGCGAAGGATTTAAAAAAGGCGGAGGCTTTCTGTTTATCGCGTGACGTGATTGCCAAAAAAATAGGCCGCGTTACGGCATTGCCTTGGGATTGCGGCCTTAAGGCTCTGGGCCTTTAGTATCAATGAAACATGCCTAAAATTTTTTATTCGGATTTTTACGAGGTGGACATCGGCGCTCATGTTTTTCCGACGGCAAAATACCGGCTCATCAAAGACAGGCTCATTAAAGACAAAATCATTGGGCCGCAATGGCTTTGCGAGCCGGAGGCGGCGCCGGACAATGATATTTTGCTTGCTCATGACGAGGCTTGGCTGGCCAAAATCCGGGACGGCACAATCACCCCGCTTGATGAGGCGCGATTGGAGGTGCCTTACTCAAAAGCTTTGGCTAAAGCGAGCTTTTTATGCGCCGGGGGAACCATCGGCGCCTGCCAAGAGGCCCTAAAAAACGGGGCCGGCATTCACATCGGCGGCGGTTTCCATCATGCTCACCGGGACCATGGCGAAGGATTCTGCGTTTTTAACGACATTGCCGTAGGCATCCGGGTGATGCAGGAAAAAAAGAAAATTAAAAAAGCGGCAATTGTTGATTTGGATCTTCACCAAGGAAACGGCACCGCGGCCATATTCCACGGCGATGACTCGGTTTTCACCTTGTCCATGCACCAGGAAAATAATTACCCTTTAATCAAACCGCCGAGCAATTTGGACGTGGGCCTTGAAGATGGAACCGGTGACGAAAAATACCTTGAGAATCTGCAAAAAGCCTTGATAGGGCTTTTTGGGTCGTTTTCTCCTGAACTGGTCGTTTATCAGGCCGGAGCGGATATTTATTGCCAAGACATGCTGGGCGGTTTAAATGTCAGTATGGAAGGCATCGTAAAACGCGATGAGCTTGTTTTTTCCGAATGTTCAAAGCGGGGTATCCCCTGCGCCGTTACGCTGGGCGGCGGCTATGCCGGAGATTTGTTCCACACGATTGAAATCCACGCCAAGACAATTCAACTGGCGTTAAAGAATGCGGTGGAAGCAAATTTGAAATAAGTAAAATATTATCCGCATGGAAATTGAGGAGTTGTCCGCAAAACTTTCGGCTCTCAGGAGGTTGCTTTGAAGCCGATACTAAAACCAGCCGCCTAGCCGAGCTTCAAGCTCAAACCCACGATCCTGCTTTCTGGGCTGATCAAGCCAAAGCCAAGGAAATAAACCGCGAAATCGCTGATTTGCAGAAGCACTTGACCGGTTTCAAGCAATCGGAAAAAGAGGCGGATGATGTCCAGGCCCACTGGGCCATGGCCGAGGAAGCCAAGGATTCGGCGGAGATGGAGGCGGCCCGGCAGGCAGGCGGCGAGCTTGCCGGAAAAATACGCGATTGGGAATTGCGCCTTAAGCTCTCCGGAGACAACGACAAGGCCAACGCTATTTTGGCGATTCATGCCGGGGCCGGCGGCACCGAAGCATGCGACTGGGCGGAAATGATTCTTCGCATGTATAAAATGTGGGCTTCAAAACGCAATTTTCGTTTTACCATCACTTCCATTCTGCCCGGTGAAGAGGTGGGCGTAAAAAACGCCTCTGTTTTAATAGAAGGAGAACATGCCTATGGCCTTTTAAAAGGGGAAACAGGAGTGCACCGCCTGGTGAGAATCAGCCCTTTTGATTCCAATAAGAGGCGTCACACTTCTTTTGCCAGCTGTGATGTTTTGCCGGACATCGAAGATACGGTTGATATTGCCGTGGCAGAAAGCGACATTAAAATGGATACCTTCAGAGCCGGCGGCCATGGCGGCCAAAACGTCAATAAAGTTGAAACAGCCGTGCGCTTGACTCATATCCCGACCGGCATCATCGTGGCTTGTCAAGTGGATCGCTCCCAGTTTAAAAACAGAAACCTTGCCATGAAGATGCTGAAGGCCAAACTCTATGAGATCGAGATGGATAAGAAGCGCTCGGCTATGGAACGTCATTACGACGAGAAAGGGGATATCGGCTGGGGCAACCAGATCAGGTCCTATGTTTTTATGCCTTACCAATTGGTAAAAGATTTGAGGACCGGCGTGGAAACATCGAACATCGAGTCGGTGATGAACGGCGATCTTGATTTTTTGATTGAGGGTTTTTTGACGTATTTGATCGAGAAAAAGCCAAAAACTCCGTGGAAAAGGGAGCAGTGAGTCCTTTGTCGGGTTTGCCTAAAGAAAACCAGGGTCGGCCTTGCGCGGCCGCCCTTGCCGGTCTCGCCCCGCTGAATGTCAAGGCGGGGCTCCGACAGGCTTTTCTTCAGGCAAACCCGACACGGACTCGATTTGAGGTAAATAATAATGGATGAGATTAAAAAAACCAAGATTGAGCGGCTGATCAAGGCCGGAAAAGAAGTCTATCCGGCCCGCGTCAATAAATTGCATTCTTTTTCGGAGATAAAAGAACAATTAAAAACAGCTGAAGCCGGCCAGAAACTCGATCAAAATGATGTGCTTGCGGCCGGCCGCGTCGCCCAATTGCGCTGGATGGGCAAAGCCTGTTTTTTGCATCTTCAAAACGGAACGGACAAACTGCAAATTTATTTGCGCGCCGACGAACCGGGCCTTGATTATCAATTGTTCATTGATACGGCCGAAGTGGGCGATTTTATCGAGATCAAGGGCTTTCCTTTCAAAACCAGGACAGGCGAAGCAACGGTCCATGCCAAGTCATCGAGAATGCTGGCTAAGGCTGTTTTAGGCATGCCGGAAAAATGGCACGGTTTAAAAGACACGGAAATCCGCTATCGTCAGCGTTATTTGGACCTGATCGCTAATCCCCAAGTCAGCGGCATTTTTAAAGCCCGCTCGCGCTTGGTCGGCGCTGTCCGCAGGGTTTTAGACGGACGCGGTTTCCTTGAAGTGGAGACCCCTATTTTTCAGGCCCAGGCCGGCGGAGCCGCAGCCAAGCCGTTTATGACTTTCCACGAAGCCCTGGAAACCGATTTATATCTGCGCATCGCCACTGAACTGCATTTAAAAAGGCTGATTGTCGGCGGATTGGAAAGGGTTTATGAAATCGGCAAATGCTTTAGAAATGAAGGCATTGACACAAGCCACAATCCGGAATTTACCATGCTTGAGGCTTACCAGTCCTACGCTGATTATGAGGATATGGCTGATTTGACCGAGGAGATTGTCCGTAAAGCGTACAACGCGGCCGCGCCGGCATCTCAAAACATTGTTTTTGAACGGCGGCGGATGCCGGAAATTTGGCAAAAGGCTTTGGGATTTCCGCTTGAATTTCTGCTTGACGATCCCTATCATTTCAACCGCGCCAAGCTGGAAGCCTGCGCTAAGGAACACGGAGTTGCTTTCGATCCTAAAGGGCCTTCGCATAAGATTTTCGACAAAATACTGGATTTGAAAATCATCGCCGGACTGCCTGAATTCTGTTTTCTTTTCGATTATCCGATGGCCGTGAGTCCCCTGGCCAAAGGCAAGTCCGGTCATCCTGAATGGGTGGAGCGTTTCGAGCTTTTCCGAAAAGGCACCGAACTGGCCAATGCCTTCAGCGAGCTCAACGATCCTGAAGAACAAAGGCGCCGGATGGAAGTTCAGGTGGAAGCCAAACAAAAAGAAGGCGATGAAGAAGCGCCGCCGTTGGATGAGGATTTTATTGCCGCCCTGGCTCATGGCATGCCTCCGACCGGAGGCTTAGGCATCGGCATAGACCGCTTATGCATGGTCATTCTAGGCATTGATTCCATCAGAGAGGTTATTTTGTTTCCGACGCTTAAACCGGAAAAGGGTAGAGGGTTGAGGGTTCAGGGTTGAGGGTGAAGAAAATTTTTAATTTCTTTCCCTCTACCCTCTACCCTCTACCCTCTACCCTGCCGTATGTCTGGCTTGCCTGGAAAATCACTTTTTACAAGGGCAATCCGACCATTCAAAAGTTTTCCGTGCTGACCGCCATTTTCGCCATTGCCTTCGGCACCGCCAGCCTGCTGGTGACGATAGGGGGAATTGACGGATTCCACCAAGAAATCAAACAGCGCATTCTCGGCCTCTCGCCGCATGTGTTTATCCGCTTAAGGACGGATGCCCGCAATATCGAAAAAGACGCCGGGATTTTAACCGAAGCCTTGGCTTCGCAGCGGAATTTGCATCTTTCGCCGTTTGTCATCAGCCAAGTCATGGTCCGGACACCCAGCGGCACTTTGGGAATGGTGCTCAAAGCAGTTGATCCGCGCCGGGAAGGCGAGGTTACCGGCCTTAGACGTTTGATTAAGAAAGGCGATTGGTTCGATCAATCCAAGACTTCAGACTTCTCCGCCAAAGGCGGATCCGCCTCTGGCGGAAGACTTCAGACTTCAGACTTAAAATCTTCTATCCCCATCATCATCGGCACTGAAGCGGCCATAAATCTTGGTTTGACGGTGGGCAGTAAAGCGGCTTTGCTGACTTCTTCGGGATCGGATTCGTTTTTGAGCCTGCCGCAAATCCGGAGCGCCGAAGTTGCCGGCATTTTCGAATCCGGTTATTACGAATACGATTCCTCCCTGGTCTACGCTTCCCTTAACGATGTCGAGCGTCTTTGGGGCGCAGGGAACGCTTCGGCGAACGCGATTTTTTGGCTGGGGATCAAAGGCGATGACCCGGAAAAAGCCGGCCAGGTTGCCCGTGAAATTTCCAAAGAGCTTTCTTCCCTGCCCCAAGTCAGGCAGGTTCTTGCCTGGGGCGAAATGAACCGGAGCCTGTTTTCCGCGCTCAAGCTGGAAAAATTAATGCTGACTTTGGTTATCTCGCTTATCATTTTCATCGCTTCCATCGCAGTGGCCAGCAATCTCATCATGATCTCCGCCATGAAAACAAAGATGATCGGCTCGCTCAGATCAATGGGAGCAAGCAGGGGTGAGGTTTTGTGCCTGATGCTTGCTGTGGGCGGCCTCTTGGGAATATTGGGGGTTGCCGCGGGATTGGCCTTGACCTGTCCCATTGCCCTGATTCTTCTTAAGACGCATTGGATTAGAATGCCGCCGGAAATCTATATGATTGACCGCCTGCCTTTTGTCCTTGATTTCGCGACCACAGCGGCCGTGTGTTTATTCGCTTGGGCCGTGAGTGTTTTGGCCAGCGTTTTACCCGCTTATAAAACGGCTAGATTGGACGCAAGTCAAATTCTGAGGTATGGGTAATTTTAAAAAGGCCAATAAGGCAAATAAGGCCATAAAGGCCAATAAGGCAAATGAATAATATTATTGAAGCTTCGGGCATTACTAAAAATTACAAACAGCCCAACGGCGAAGCATTGCCGGTTCTGCGGGGAATTGACCTGGAGGTCCATGCCGGAGAAATGGTGGCGGTCATGGGCCCGAGCGGCTGCGGCAAATCAACCCTTCTTCATATCCTTGGCCTTATGGCCAAGGCTGACGGCGGAGTTTTAAACATTCTCGGCCGGCCGGTCCAGGCTATGGAAGTAGCCGGACAAAATTTCATGCGGCGCTGTCACATCGGTTTTCTTTTTCAATTCGACAGCCTGCTCGAAGAATTGACGGTGCGCGAGAACCTCCGGCTTAGGGCGCGCATGAAAACAAACGACGGTCGTGGTGAGCGCCCATTCGACTTCGCTCAGGGCGTCCCCAGCGGAGTCGAGGGACGAAGTCGAATCCACGACGACGCGATCGAAGCCTGGGCGGCCAAGCTCAATATCGCCGGCAAACTCGACGCTTATCCCAGGGGCCTTTCCGTCGGCGAATGCTGCCGGGCCAATCTCCTTAAAGCATTAATAGGAAAACCGAAAGTCGTTTTCGCCGATGAACCGACGGGAAATTTGGACGCCAAAAATGCTAAAAAATTGGCGCAGGAGTTTTTGGAAATTGTTTCAGGACTTGAAAGCGGAAACTCTGCGGCGCCGGCGATTATTCTGGCGACGCACAACCATGAAATCGCTTCTCAGGCGAACCGGATTTTGCTGCTTGAGGATGGAAAGCTTCGTGAGACAAAAAATTAATGACATCACCGGCTGATCATGCGGGGAAGAATCGGGTCGTATTTTTTAAAAAATGGAGGTCAAGGGGGATGATTAAAATCTATATTGACGGAAAATGGTTCGATCGCGAACAGGCCAAAGTGTCGGTTTTTGATCACGGACTTCTTTACGGCGACGGGGTCTTTGAGGGAATCCGCGCCTATAACGGCCGTATTTTCAAACTGCATGAACACGTGGAGAGGCTTTTCGGCAGCGCCAAAGCCATCATGCTCGATATCGGCATGTCCCATGAGCAGATGGAAAAAATCATCATGCAGGCGGTTAAAAACAACAACCTCAAAGACGCTTATATCCGGGTGCTGGTCACGCGCGGCTTCGGCGATTTGGGGCTTGACATGAGAAAATGCAAAAAGCCGACCATTGTGGTCATCGCCGACAGAATCGAGCTTTTCCCTGAATTTGTTTATGAACAGGGCATCAAGCTCGTCACCAGCTCTTTGCGCCGCACGCCCCATCAGTGCCTTTCTCCCAACATCAAGTCTTTGAATTATTTGAACAACATTCTTGCCCGGGCCGAAGCGGCCCGCGCCGGCGCCCAGGAGGCGCTTCTTCTCAATATGGAAGGCTACGTGGCCGAATGCTCCGGCGACAATATTTTTTATCTGAAAAAAGGCTTGGTTAAAACGCCGCCGGTTTGGGCCGGCATTCTGCCGGGAGTGACCCGGCAGACGGTCATTGACTTATTGCGCGATCAGCTTAAAATAACGGTTGCCGAAGACCTTTTCACTGTGCCCGATCTCTATCAAGCCGAAGAAGTGTTTGTCACCGGCACCGGAGCCGAAATCATCGGCGTGGCTGAGATTGACGAACGCAAGATTAAAACCGGCAAGCCAGGCAAGCTGACCAAAGACCTGACCAGGCTTTACCGCGAGTACGCCTCAACCAACGGCACGCTGGTCTACGAAACCAACTCGGTCTTGCGCTGATAGACGACGGACAGCGTGGAGCGTATAGCGGATAGCGTAGAGAAAAGAAAAAAATAACGCTATACGCTAAAAATATATGGCCTTGTGCGAATCCTGCGGACAGAAACCGGCTACCGTGTTTTTTAAGGCGGTGGTAAACGATAAAAGCGCCAAGATGAATCTTTGCGAGGAATGCGCCGGTCAAAATGGCCTTTTTCCTCCGGGCTTCGCCATGCCGGGTTTCGCCAAGGGAGGGTTTTCCCTGCCGGAAATTATCGGCAGTCTCACCGGCCCGGCGCAGGCAGCGCCGATGAAGCCGTTTAAAACGACGATCAGGCCCACACAGTCGCGCTGTCCAAAATGCCAGACAACCTTCGCCTCGTTTAAAACAAGCGGATTCGTCGGCTGTTCAAGCTGTTATGAGGCATTTTATCCGGCCATGCGCGAAATTATCAAAAAAATTCACGGCTCGACCGTTCATACCGGACTGCGCCATGCGCCGGAAAAAACAGCCGCTCATGCGCCGGCCGCCAAAATGGACGCCGAACATCTAAAAATCGAGCTTGCCGGACTGCATAAGGATTTGGAGGCGGCCGTAAGAAAAGAAGCCAAAGAACTGGAAAAAATGGGTTGATGTTCCAGCTTTCCAATCTTCTCAAAAGTCCGATCGGTTGGCTCAAGGCGGAGGGGGAATTTTCCGATCAAGTCGTTTCCTGCCGGGTGCGTCTGGCGCGCAATTTGAAAGAGCCGCCATATCCTACGTCGGCTTTGCCGAGAGAACTCAAACTTGTCCTGGAACAGGTTTTCCATGCGGCCAAAAAAACCAAGGAGCTCGGCCATGCCGCTTATCTTAAATTCTCGGACATGGAAAAGCTCGATCAGCAGTTTTTGGTTGAACGCCATTTAATCAGCGCCGATATGCTCGAGAACCCCGCTCATGCCGGGGTGATCGTCGGCGATAAAGAGCTGGCCGGGGTCATGGTTAATGAAGAGGACCATTTGCGGCTTCAATATCTCCTGCCGGGATTAAGTTTAAATAAAGCGCTCCAAAGCGCCCTGGCCTTAGAGGGCGCCCTGGGACGCGATCTCACTTGGGCTTTCCACGACGAATTCGGTTTTTTAACTAGCTGTCCCACCAATGTCGGCACGGCCTTGAGAGCCAGCTGTCTTGTCCATTTACCCGGTCTTGTCAACACTCAAGCCATTACCCCGCTTTTCCAAGAGCTTTCCAAAATCGGTTTTGTGGCGCGCGGTTTCTACGGCGAAGGCTCAAAGGCCTACGGCCAGCTCTATCAAATCTCCAATGCGACGAGCATCGGAAAAAGCGAGCAGGAATTGACGGAGACAATGTCCAGCGTCCTTAAAAACGTGCTCCGGCATGAAATGCAGATGCGCCTCAAGCTTATGAAGGGCGCGGGGAAAGCGAAAATCTTTGACCGAATCTGGAGAGCTTACGGGGTCATGCGTTACACCAGGCTCATTTCTTACGAAGAAACAATGGAAGAACTTTCCTGGATTAGAATGGGGTTGGCCTTAAAAATCGCCCTGGACCATTTAAATCTCGACAAAATCAACCATCTCATCATAGTCGCCCAGCCGGCCCACATCCAAATGGCGGCCGGCCGGGAACTTAACCCCCAGGAACGCGACGAACTGCGCGCCAATCTTGTCCGGCAGACCCTCGATTAGATATTTTCATTCGAACATTTTTAACGGCGTAGAGAAATCCCCATTTCATTGAAATGCCTCTTTCATGCAACGCCGTTGCATGAGACTTTGGTCCCAATTTTTTAGTCCAAAAGACCCTAGGAGAAAAACCG
>JACQWW010000216.1 GCA_016209025.1 Elusimicrobiota bacterium
TAAGCCGGTGTGCAAAAGCAATGGAGCGAAAAGGTTCCAATAATTGCCGAGAGGATCGGCATTAAGGCGCGGATAAGGGCCTTCCGAGCCCGTACTCGATCCAACGGCAAAAGCAATCGGCAAGAAGGGCGGTTTTTCGGAACGCTGTAAAAGCGCGCCCACGGCTTTGGCAATGTCGCGCAAATAATTTTCGGCTTCCTGTTTGAGCGGTCCGGCTTGAGGCAAACCGATCATCCGCAGCATTTCAGCTGTTTCGGCAAGGCCGCGCCAGCAGGCTGCGTTGGGGTAAAGGCTGTAAGCCGGTGATCGCACGTCTCCGCCGTAAATATGCTTGGGAAGCAAGCCCTCTGCCTGCGGCGGCCTTTCGCCTTCGCGGCGCGCCTGCATTATCCAGCCGGCGCTTTCCAAAAGCGCGGTTGAAATGCGATTAAGCCAAGCGCCGCCGCCCGTCAAACGGGCGATCTCGCCGGCATACCAGGCGCTCAAGCCATAGCGGTACTGGTGATGGGGGCTGGATTTATCAAGATACTTGGGCGAAAGTATAAGCTCGGCTTGAGTTTGCGCTTCAGCGCTTTTTCCCCACATAGCCAGGGCCACCGCGGCCCAGCCTTCTTCAACGCCGAAATAGGAGTCATAGTAATACGTGCCATAACGCAAAGTATCCCCCACCCGGCTCAAAGACACCACATGCGAAAGCCAGATATCAAGACGCGACTGCCACTGCTGCGACGCAAGATCAGCTGAGGCGCCCTGGCCGAGTTCAACGCTCCACTGCCTCTCAAAGTTAAGCTGGGCTTGCTGGAAAGCGCCCGGCCGACAAGCGCCTGAGGCAGATTGCGGGCTTGTAAGCTGCTGCGGGGTTGCCGCATAAAACTCCATTTCACCGTCCGGCCCGGCACCGGCAGAGTCAAAAGGAATTTCCACTGCCGCTTCGACAACTCCGCTATAAACAAGCTTGGCCGGACGGCTTGTGCGTAAAACCACCTTGCCTCTTGAATCCACGAAAGTGCAGGCATCATAAGGCCGGATGTCAGGCGCCATGGAAAGAAAGGGTACCGGCGTGCGCCGGCCTTTTTTGCCGTTCCAGTAATGCACCCCGGGCCTGCGGCCTGTGCCGAGCACAAGAGCAGAAGGAGCGGCCCCGATGACTGCGGCCGCGCTTGAAAGTTTTATCTGAAACTGCGACACCACATGGGGCACGCCGCCGATCTCCTGCGAAGAAAGATATTGGCTGACCTCGGCGCCGTCTACCTGCCACTTAAGCCAAAATTGGGGAAGCGTCCTGCCCCGCATCTCGACATAGCCGGTGCGCGCGGAAAGCGGGGCAGGCACGATCAGCTCCTCGCCGGCACTAAGGGGCTGTCCAAGAATAACTTCCCCTTTCTGTGCGCCGGTGCATCCTCTCTGGCTGCGTTGCTCGTCGCTTACGTGCTCGTCGAGCACGCCGCGCTCCTCGCGCCTTGCCACAGAGGCGCCTCGGACGCCCATAAACTGGGAATTTATTCTTGGACAGCCCCTAAGGGCCGGAAAAAACCACCGGTCTTCCTTGCCCTCAGAATCCGCGGTCCCGGAATTATAGCTCGCAACGCTCACGAACCACTGTCCGTTCTGGTAAGCAAAACCAGGCGAGGGATCGTGAGGCCCGGCCAGGAGAATTTTTTGAAAATCCAAAGGATAGGCGCGGGACGCGATTTCATCAAAACTGATTTCTTCGCGCACATCCCCAAGAACAGGGTCCTCCAGCGAATTTTTTTCGCGCTCGATTGTTTCCCGGCTGAACACGCGCTCGCGTAAAGCCGGTTCCAGAGCCGCGCCGAATAAACCGGCTTCCCGAAGCCTGCCCGGCGCTTCAAGGCGCTCCGGCGGCCTAATGACTATAACCTGATCGAAAAACTGATCGGTCCTGCCTTGTTTGCCTGCTCTCAAACGCAAAGGCCTGCCCTGCCGTCGGATCGAAGGATTAATTTTCCAAGGAACCGCATAAAGCCCCTGAAAAATTCCGATTGGGACCGGCTCGCCCTTGACATAAGGCGCTGATTGCCGCACTTGCCGCCAGTTGCCCCGGATCAATTGCTCCAAGACCGCTTGCCCAGGCTGAAAATCAAGTTCGCCTGACACGAGGAAATATACTGTGTCTGTTTCAGATGTAACGGGAATTAAGGCTTCGCTGTCTTTAAACTCGACAGCCTCCATCCAGGCCGCATCGGCAATTGGAACGTCCTGTCCCGCGGCTCGCGGAAAATGATTGATAAATAAAAAAACGGCCGGCACGACCCAAAAGACGGCTCTGCCGCTTATCACGAAAAATTTAATTTAATGATGCGGCGAAGAAAACTTCTTGTAAAGCCACCAAGTGAGAATAGAAGAAATAAAAAAAATCCCAAACGGCACAACAATCCCCCATAAAATCATTTGGTCTTCATCCTTTTATTATAAGACCACCATGCCACCAAAAGGCCCATGAGGGAAGCCAGGTAGGAGATGCTCATGCCGATGACAATACTGAAACCTTGGTCCATGCTACTGTTTCCAGGTCTCGATTTCTTCGAGCCTCTTTAGATATTCCTTTTGCTTGTGTTCATAATCTTCGGAAATAGCTTTTAGTTTCGGATCAATGACCCAAAACATAAACACGGCGCACAAAATTCCAAAAACCAAAACAACAAAGCCTACCGGGATCAAAAGAATGGCGAGGGCCATGCCGACCATAATCGCGACATAGGCCAGGCTTGAGAAAATAACGGCCAGCCAGTCTTCTTTTGTCCAGACATCCGCCTCTTCGGCGGTCCATGTCCTTTTGATAAGGTTCATTTAAATAAGCCCCCGGGCCTTGGCTTGGCGGGCCACGGGTCCCCACCAGCCGATGGGCCGGCTCATGGCATAGTATTTCATTAAATGTTCCATAGGCTCGGGCTTTGTCAAAAATGTCATGGGCACGTAAATCAAAGCGCCCAGGCCCATCAACAGCCAAAACTGAAGGTAATCGGGCAGATTGGGAATAATTCCGTAATGAGGAAGAATCCAGACAACCAGCCAGGAAAACAAAAGATTGGCCATCCAGGAGGAAAGGTAGCCCCAGCCGTTGAACCTCCACCAAACCACCTGAAGCACGTTGGGCAGCCAAACCCCGGCCGCCATGATCCAAAGAGCGAAGATCAGCCACTTGGTGATTTCTTTCATCATGAGACCATAAAAGAAAGACCCGATGAGCAGAATGAAAGTGGCAATGCGCGCCACCCAGACCAGGGTTTTTTCTGAAGCCTCGGGATTAAGATAGTGATGATAGATGTCGCGCGTCAGGTAAAGGGCGCCCAGGTTAAGATGGGTGGAAATGGTGGAAAGATGAATGGCCACGATGCCGGCAAAGAAAAAGCCCAGTATGCCGTGTGGAAGATAATCGAAACCCAAGCGAAACCACCCCATTTCCGCCTCAGCCGGAGAAAGATTGGGATACATGACGAAAAATCCGAGAATAGCGGCCGCCCACAAAGCGTTCCTTGTCAAAACCAGAAGGGTGCCGCCCCAGATGCAATAGGAAGCGTCGCGGACTGTTTTTGAGGACTGAATTCTCTGCGCCTCGGCATACCAGTCAATGCTGGTTCCCATGCCGAAGCCGCCCAAAAGAGCGATGACCAGCATGGTTAAAAACCAGGCCAGGGGAAAATCACCGGTCCAAATGCCGCTGACATGAAACGGGTTGGCGCGCCAAGCCTGCCCCATATCCTGCAGTTTGCTTAAAATGGCATGAGGGCCGCCCGCCACTATTATGCCGTTGACGGAGACGATTAAGATGACGATAAAGGCGATAACCCCTTGCTGAAAATCAGCCATAACAACGCCCCAATAACCTGCCGTTAAAACGTAGAAGGCGCAGATGGTGGAGAAAAATATCAGTCCGACCCACGTGGGCCAGCCGAAAGCGTAGTTGCAGACCTTGCCCATGGCGATTCCGACCCAGCCCAGAATGAACATATTCATAAAGACCTGCCAGCCGGCCACCCAGCCGCGCAAAAGCTCGGACGAGAGTCCAGAAAAACGCAGTCCCTGCCATTCAGCCTGGGTATAAGCCAGGGACCGGCGGAAAATACGGGTTGAAACAAAGGCGCTCACCGCGCACCAAGCAGAGAAAAACGTGTACCAGATGCCTGACATGCCATATTTGTAAATCACGCCGCTGACCCAAATCGGGGTGTCGGTGGCGGTATGGGTGGCGTAAACGCTCATGCCCGGCAGCCACCAGGGAAGGCCCCGTCCGGCCAGAAAAAAATCAGATTCGGAGCGCTTGCCGAGGCGATAGAAGAGAAGGCCGCAGCCGATCATCAATAAAATGTAAGTGGTCAGCCAGAACCAGTCAAGAAAGTTAAATTGAACCATGTAGAATTGAAGTTATTATACCAGGCATGAGCCGGTTCAGCGCGGCTTCGGCTGATGCAATTGAGCCATGCGGCGCGCAAAATCAGAAAGAACGGCCAAAATACCCTTATCCGAATCATAAATGCTGTACCAGCCCTGATACTCATGGGGAGGATCTCCGATCAAAGGGGATTCCGGCTTCCAAATACTGCCATAAGGCTCAAGGGGTCTGGCTTCACCGGCCCATGCCCAGAAATTAACTCCGGCCATGGGAGATCCGGCCTGAGCCGCCTGATAGACCTTGTCCAATATAAAAGAGTAATACTTGTCGCGGACCAAAGCAGGCTTGGCTGGATCAAAACTGCCTTTATCTCTGGCTATGCCGAATTCCTCTAAAACCACCGGCTTAGCCAATTGTTTGGCTTTTTTAAGGTGATCGTTAAAATATGCCAGGGCTTGCTTCTTGGCTTTGCCGTAAGTCTTATCGTGTTTCAAAGGATCGTACCAACCCCAATTTTGAACCCAAAGATGCACGGTGGCGTAGTCAATGTTCGGATGGCTGTTATTTTTTAAAAAATCCAAACCATTGGCTTGGGGCCAGGGCGTTTCCCCTTCCGAGCCGGCGCTGACCAGATGATTGGTGTCCAGGGATTTGATAAGAGCCGCGGTTTGAGCGATCCATTTATTCATGGCCTCGGCCTGGGCCCGGCCGCGCGGCTCATTAGCCAACTGCCAGGCCATGATGGCCGGGTCGTCTTTATACGCCTTATTTGAATAACTATTGGTTCGGGTGATCAAAAAATTTAAAAACTGACGGAAATACCCCTTGGCTTTTTCATTGACGTAAAACTTGGCGGTAAAATCCTGATAAACATCCCAACTGCCTGCGGGTTGCGGCGGAGGGTAAGGAATCGGTCCTTCGCCTGCCCAGGCAAGATACTGGGCCATGCCGCCTGACCAAGGCCAAAAATTATTCAAGACCACTACGGCGCGCATGCCCCTTTTGCCCATCTCATTCAAAAGAAAATCCAAGCCGTCAAGAAGATCGTCGTTATAGACGCCCTGCACCGGCTGAAGAGCCGGAACGATCCGCCAGGGTTCAGAGTCCGGACCTTCGCTGGCCCCCAAAATTCTCAAATTGTCAATGCCGAGCGACTTCATGCGGTCAAGCTCGCGGACAAGCCTGTCTCGGCCCCCTCCTTTGCCTTGGGAAGCAAGATTCATGCCGGTCCAAAAATTGGTCCCGACGAAATAATAAGGTTTACCGTCAACCATGAACTGATTGCCCTTGACTCGGACAAAACCCGAAACTGCCGCGTCATCCGCCCATGACCGGCAAGCAAAAACCGCCAACAGCAAAATAATAATCTGTCGTTTCATAATAAAATCAATGCTACCAATTTAGTGCAGCCAAAGGCTAAAAAAGTCTTTTTTCAGGAAACAGACGCCA
>JACQWW010000217.1 GCA_016209025.1 Elusimicrobiota bacterium
ACGACCAACGACCAACGACCAACGACCAACGTGTCGTGCCCAGCGAGGAAACCGATGTCTCAAGATAAAACGCCTGCTAAAGAACGTTTACCGCAGTCCCAAGTCTGTCCGGCTTGCGGCAGTGAAAATAAAGCCAAGATCAGAACATGCCGCCGGTGCAGTTACGACCTTACTTCGCCGCCGCTATGGATACCCACCTGGAAATGGCATCTTAAGGTTTTGGGCATTATTTATGCGGTTCTTGTCGTGCTTTATTTCATTATTGACGCGTTATTGAGTCAGCTTCCTCCACCCCTTAATATCCGCGACCTTCCGGCGGAAACGACGCCTTGGCTGAAAAAGTAGGGGTTAGGGTGGGGAAGAAAAAGAAAAACAACGAGCATCGCGATCTTTTGCGGCTGGCTGGCCGGGTTATTGAGATTGAGGAGCAAGGCTTAAGAGCGACGCGCAAGGCTTTGGGCCGGCAATTTATCCGGGCGGTTGAAATTTTCAAAAACATCCGCGGTCGAATCATCGTCATCGGGATCGGCAAATCCGGCCTTGTCGGACGTAAGCTCGCCTCGACCTTCACTTCCACCGGCACCACCGCCGTTTTTATGCATCCCGCCGAGGCGCTTCATGGCGACTTAGGCTTACTGGCGGCGGATGACGCGGTGTTGGCTTTGTCGTTTTCAGGGGAGGCTGATGAGGTTAAAAAGCTCCTGCCGTACGTAAAAAATACCGGCGTTCCTATTGTCAGCATGACGGGGGCCCCGAGGTCTCTTCTGGCGCGTCAATCCGACGTTATTTTGCGCATTCCCGTCAAAAGGGAAGCGGATACCCTGAATTTGGCGCCGACCGCCTCAACAACCGCCATGATGGCTTTGGGCGATGCCCTGGCTATGGCTCTTATGAAGGCCAAGGGATTTAAGAAAGAGGATTTCGCCAGACTCCATCCCGGCGGCGCTTTGGGCCGGCGCTTGAATCTCAAGGCAAAAGACATTATGCACCAGGGGAAAGCCAACCCCGTTATCCGGCAGGACCGCCTAACCAGGGAAGCGCTTCTGGTCATGACTAAAACGCGCTCCGGCGCCGTCAATGTGATTGACGGCCGGGGCCGCTTGGCGGGATTTTTTACCGATGGCGATCTGCGCCGCCGGCTTAATGCTCGTGGCGCGGCCTTTCTCGATCGGCCGGTCCGGGAGGTGATGACGAAAAATCCGTTTGTCGTGGGACCCATGACCGATCTTGACGAATTGAGCCGGATTTTTAAAAACCGGCCTTTTGACAATATGCCGGTCGTTGACGAAAAAAGAAGGCCGGTCGGCTTGGTTGACGAGCGCGACCTGCTTTGAGGTAGTGCGCCTCTGTAATCCCCTCCATCCCTATAGTTTCCTTCGTTTCATTTATCCCCGAGCGCCTGAAGCCAAGTGGCTGATTTTATTTTCCCACGAGCTGGAAGTCAGGGATTTTGTCCGGGAAACAGGGGTGTGGGCCGGTATTTTTGGTCTGGCCGCTCCGCCGATAGCCTTCCTGCCTGATGCCGACGCGGCGGCCCGTGAGTGCGTCCTGCATGATTTCGGGGCCGACAAAATTCGCGGCTTGGCCTGCGCTGTTTCCGGCGCTCTCCAGCCGTGCCCTTCATTGGCCGGTCTTTTAAGCCGGCAGATGATGATTAAGACGGAGGCAAGCTTTCCCCGTGAGGATTTGATCGGGCGTCTGCTTGAATTCGGTTTGCGCCGGACGGACGCGGTTGAGTCGGTCGGGGAATTTGCGGCGCGCGGCCAGGTCCTTGACATTTTTCCGGCCACGACCGAACAGCCGGTGCGGCTGCTTTTCAATCTGGACGTGATCGAATGTATTCGTTTCTTCGACATTGAAACCCAGATTTCCGGGGAATTTTTAAGGCAGGCCCTGATCCTTCCTGTAACCGGCGCCTCGAGCGGCAGTTTGCAGGAATATTTTTCGCCGTCTTTTTGCGTTGCTGCGGAAAACGAAGATATTTTTAAAGAGGCGCCGGCCTGGACAAAAGAGGGGCGAAGTTGGATTTTTTCGTCCTCCGATCATAATGAATCTTTGCCCATAACAAGCAATGTTTCTTACGGCGGTAACGTCGCTCTTTTTCTGCGCGAGGCCGCGTCATTGGCCGAACGCGGCTATGGTATTCATATCGTATCTGCGACCATCGGCGATGAACAGCGCGCCAAGGAAGTCATTAAGGAGAGAGGCAGAGCGGCGGAGAGGCAGAGCGGCGGAGAGTATGAGAGTGCCGGCGACAACGCTCCCGCGCTCCCTCGCTCTTTCGCTCCGCCTCTCCGCCTCTCCGCCTCTCCGCCGCATACGTCCCAATGGCGCTGGTCTGTCGGCGCCATCGGCGCCGGCATCCGCGACGACGCCAACCGCCTTTGGGTCGTCAATTCAGCCGAGCTTTTCAGCCGGATTCCCGTAAAAATATCCGCTCCGCCGCACATTCTTTCCCGGCGAAAGAGATCAAAACAGGCCGGGGAAACTTTTCAGGAAACACTGATCGAGCTCAAGCTGGGGGATTTCGTTGTCCATGAGGTTTACGGCATTGCCCGCTATAGAGGCATGGAACGGATTTTTGACATGGAAAATAAACCGCTCGGCGAATTTATCAAGCTCGAATACGCCAAAGGCGACAAGCTTTACGTCAATCCAGAAGATATGCACTGGCTTCACAAATACGCGTCCCTCGGCGCCCGCCAAATCCCGAGACTTTCCCATCTTGATGCCAGGAGTTTTAACGAGATCAAATCCCGCGTGCGGGAAGAGGCGCGAAAATTCTGCGAAAAACTGCTGGCTCTTTGGGCCAAAAGGCAGGCTCTACCGGCTTCGGGCATCGAGGCGGTTTCAAAATGGGAAGAGGAGTTTTCCGCTAGTTTTCCTTTTGAAGAAACTGAAGATCAAAATAGAGCGATTCAGGAAGTACTCGCCGATATGGAAAAGCCGAAACCCATGGAACGTCTGCTTCTGGGGGACGTTGGTTTCGGCAAGACGGAAGTGGCTTTGCGCGCCGCTTTCCGGGCCGCGGCTAATGGCCGGCAGGCTGTTGTTTTAGCCCCGACCACCGTCCTGGCTGATCAGCATTACCGCAATTTCAATCAGCGACTTGAGTCCTATCCGATAAAAGTCGGGCTTTTTTCCCGTTTTACGGCAAAAAGCGAAATCCGCCGCCAGCTGCACGAGCTTGCCCAGGGAAAACTCGACATCGCTGTCGGCACCCACCGGCTTTTGCAAAAAGACGTCCGGTTTAAGGACTTGGGGCTTTTAATCATAGACGAGGAACACCGCTTCGGCGTGCGCGACAAAGAAAGGCTCAAATTTTTAAGCTCCCAGGCCCATGCCTTATATCTTTCCGCAACCCCGATTCCCAGGACCCTTTCCGCGGCCCTTTCCGGGTTTAAAAATATTTCCGTGATCGAGTCGCCCCCCCTGGGCCGGCTGCCTATCGAAACCATGGCCGGGCCCTGGCAAGCCGAATTGGTGGAACGCGCCATCCGCCACGAGATTGCCAGAGGGGGCCAGGTTTTTTACGTCCTAAACGACATCAGCCGCCTGCCTGATTTAGCCGGTGAGCTTGAAGCTATGATCAAAGGAATCAAAACCGCGGTCTGCCACGGCCAAATGGGCTCCGCCGCCATTGAGAAAACAATGGAAAATTTTTTAAACAAAGAGATTGATGTTTTGGCCGCTTCGTCCATAATCGAGTCCGGCCTTGATATTCCCAGCGTCAATACTTTGATAATCGAGGAGGCCCAGGATTTCGGCTTGGCCCAGCTATATCAGATTCGCGGCCGCATCGGAAGAAAGGACGCTAAAGCCTATGCCTATTTTTTCTATCCCCGGGGCAAAAAATGGGACGATTTAAGCGCCACAGCCAAAGAAAGGCTGTCAGCCATACGGGATTTTGTTGAGTTGGGTTCCGGTATGCGCCTGGCTTTGCGCGATTTGGAAATCAGGGGCGCCGGAGAAATTTTAGGCTTGAAACAGCACGGCTTTGTCTCCAAAGTCGGCATCGAGCTTTATTCAAAGCTTCTTGCCGAAGAAATGGAAAGTCTTAAAAGTCCCTCGGATACCCCCTCCAGTTCTTTCTTTCCCTCGCCCCGCGAAGCGGGGAGAGGGCAGGGTGAGGGGGTTTGGCCAAAAATTCATTTAAATTTCCCCGCTTATCTGCCCGATGAGCTTTTGCCCAGCGAAATGGAGCGCGTTTCCTATTACCGCCGGCTTTCCCGATGCCGCAGTGAAAAGGAGATAGGACAAATATTCACGGAAATTCAAGACCGGGCCGGCAGTCTGCCCCAAGAAGCGCAGAATTTGAAAATATTTTTTAACATTCGATTAGCCGCGCAAAAGGCCGGATTTTCCGTCATCGAGCAATTAGCCGGCGGCCTAGTGCGTTTTGAATTCGGCGAGGCTAAAACGCCCAAAGGCGCCATCGCAGCCTGGCTTTTAAAAGAGTTCCCCGGCAAAGTCAGATTTGAGCATGATCGCCAGGCCTTTCGCCTTGAGATGGCGGATTCAGCAGTGCCGGAGGCGCTGATCGGCGTGCTTCGAGCAACTCCCTAAATTATTTAAGCTGCCTTTCTTTCATCGGGTAAGCTCAAGGCTTAGATCGGCAAAGGGAGCGCTGTGGATAATAGCTCCGGAAGAAATGCGGTCAATGTCAAGTTTCCTTAAATTTTTCAAATCACCGAGCCGCACGCCGCCGGAAACCTCGATTTTAACGCCAGGCAAAAATTTCCGCGCTAATTTTATGGCGCGGCCAAGCTGTTTAACCGGCATATTGTCCAGCATAACCCAATCAGGCTTCGCCTTTAAAATAACCTCAAGCTCCGCAAGGCTCTGCGCTTCGATTTCAACCTCGCGGCCTTTTGATTGAATCATCCGAACTTTAGCGGCAAGCCGTTCGGTCCAAATGTGGCCATAAAGGCGGCGTAAGGCAATTAAATGATTATCTTTGATCATGGCCATTTCAGAAAGATCGAAACGATGCGGCGAGCCGCCGCCGACCGCCACCGCATATTTTTCGGCCCAGCGCAAAAGCGGATGGGTTTTGCGGGTATCCGATATTACGGGCCGCCGGCGGCCCACTGTCTTGACAAAAGAGTGCGTCAAGGTCGCGATGCCGGTTAAATGGCCCAAAAAATTCAAAGCTGTCCGCTCCGCCGCTAAAATACCTCTTGCCCGGCCTTTGACATAAAGAATCCGGCGGCCTTTTGAAACCGAACCGCCCTCTTGGACAAAAACTTTAATGGAAACTCTCCGGTCTATCAGCCGGAAAGCCTCTGCCGCAAAATCAAGGCCGCAGATGACCCCCTTCCGGGACCCTTTGTAGACAATATAGCCTTCGGCAATATCCTCCGGGCCAAGAAGCGATTGACTGGTAATGTCCTGACGGGACTTATCTTCCTGAAGCGCCTTAAAAACTAAATGCCGAATAGGCAATAAGGAATCCTCGCTCCTGCTGACTATCGCCGCGCGACCCCACCCTTCCTTTTAAGTCCTAGTCCGAAAAGGAACAGGTCAGGGACGTCCAGCCGGCCGTCATAGCGCTCACGAAAAATGCCCACTTCGATCAAATAGCCGACAAGATCGCGAGCAGAGTCCGCCGGCAACGAGATATTATTTTCCCCGCCCCCCAACGTTGCCCATGACTTTTCTAATACCCGCTCGGCCTGCCGCCGCTCCCATGGGACCTCTCGCGTCAGTGGATCATTACTAAGCCAGGTTCCCAACTTACCCAACCACCCCCACTCGTCGACTGATTGCATAACGTGCTCTTGAGATGCCTTATCCAACGCACGGCGAAGTCGCCCAGGCTCAATAAGAGTCGGCCATCGTGGCTGTTTACTGGCGTTTCGTTGCACATCGGATGCCGATTCGATAAGGCGGACCAGCGGGCGCGGAAGCGCTTGGCCGCGGCCGTCTCGGATATGGTCGAGAAGCCATCGAAAGGTTAAACCCTTATTGCGGCTCGCGCCCATGTATTGGCTTATCATCCGCCCAATCAAAGGCTTGACTTGCCCCGCGTCCTCTATTTTTGGAACTTGGCCAAGGTCTGAATCGTCGTCAAAGAGAATGCCCGCCTCGCGGCAATAAGCCAGCAAATCCTCGCTTGTATTGGCTATGCGCTTGACCAACATGGCGTAAAGATTGTGGTCGCTCCAAAAAATTTCCACGCGGTTTGCGGCCAGTTTTGCAAAATCAGCCCCAGCAGCCGCCCCGACACGCTGATAAAGGTCGGTTCGAAGAAAAATTTTGGGCCGCAAGCAACGCCAACGACGCGCATAGTTAGCCCAAAACGCTACAAGTCCCTGAACGGCTAAATGCACTGTTTTCCAATCACTACCCCCAAGAGTGCCGAGAGTGTCCAGTTCATCGTAAAGGATATAAATGTGCCGGTCCTGATTTACCAGAGTCGCATCCAATCCATCAAGGGCAGCGGTCGGCGCATTGCCCGATTTTCTGAAGGCGTCAAGAACAGCCTGAGCATCGCTTGCCGGGGCATCGAAGATCGCGCTTAATCCAGACATAGAAGAGAGATCGTCGCGCAATAGACGGACTAAATAAGCGAACCACAGTTCGAGGAAATCTTGATGCGTCGAGTTCTCGGCGAAACGTCTCAATTCAAGCATGTCCGGAAATTTGGCCTCGATAGGGTATGCCACCAGCAATCTTGTGTGCGCTGTATCCGGCGGAGGCATTCTAAGGCGGGGAAAACGTTTAGCAATCGCCGGCAGAAGGTTCGCTTTGCAAATAGCTCGAAAAAGTTGGGTCTTGCCGGCGCCGCGGGGTCCTATAATGAGCACAACATCGGGATCAAAGGCCCGAAGGTGTCCCTCGACGGGATAGAATCTTTTCGGCAGCGTTTGGACGTCCTCGCCTTCGGCGCGACCAGCGCTTCCCATTTGAGATAAAGACTGCAGAAGATCGTTTTGTTGTTGATGAGTTGAGACCGTCACTTCTCGACCTCCAGGAATCGGGCGGCAATGCGCCCATCCAACGCGCGATATTCAGCTGATTGCGTCAGATGATCCACTATTGTTTCATCGAGCCTATTGAAATGGGCTAGCTTAGGCTGGTAGGAAATAGCCACTGGAGAATGCGGCGCGTCACTATCTTCCATGTCCCGGATGTACCAAAGCAGATCGTCCTCCGGACTCTCCGGGTCAGGGGCATAGTAGCAATCAGCAAAGGTATCGCGAGCGCGGTCCATAAATACCGCTTTTGCATTTGCGGCGGCCGTTGGATCTTCGGCCACCATAGCCTGGACCAGCAGGCAATCCAGCTGCGGTTGGCCCTGACGAACTCGCTCCGCGCCGATACGTTCAAGCACGAGTTTCAAACCGAGCCAACTCTGTTCCGAGGTTGTGCCGAATAAGACATGGAGATGTGCGAGCCCGCCCAATAGAAAGCCGGCAGGCTCAGAGAGTCCCGCTCGGGCATCAAGAAGCAGCCAATTCGGTTTCAGATCTGAACGAATGGCCTCAAGCAGGAGAACCAGGGCATGTTTTTCCTGCGTCGAAACGGGTTCTAAATCCACGCGGGCCAGTTTGCCCAGATAGAACTCGTCGAGCCTGCCCGCCGGTACCACTAAGATCTCGCCCGATCCAGCGATTTCCTTGGGACGGAAAGCATGGTAATAATCACGCAAGTCGGGCTGAGCGAACGAGCGCTCTAGAAGATAATCCAAGACCCCCCAATGCGCTGTCATCCCCTGCGAATCCGCCGCAAGCAATGTGCCAATTCCTGGCGCGTCCAGATCCATATCCACCACAGCCACGCGTTCGCCTAGGCGCGCCCGTTGAAGGGCGAAGGCCGCCATAGCCGTGCTGCGCCCAACCCCGCCTTTAAAGGAATAGAAAACAATAATCGGCGGCCCTTTGACCCCTTGCTCACCCAAGACGGTCCAAGGCGGCCGGGAAAGTCCTTCAAACCAAGCGCCGCGGTTGCGACGACGGTCAGCCAGACGCAGCTTCTCGCAGGCCGAAGAAGGGCGGCCGGTTTCCCAAGCCTTATCGTAAACAAGCCGGTCGGCTGTCCCAGCCTTCGAGGCGTCCCATATTTCGCCGCTCCAATAGGGTCCAGCCGCCTCTTTAAGAGCGGCGTCGAGCTTGCGGTGAATGGTTTGTCGAACAATATCTGCGGAGCTCGCTTTCGCCCAAAAGACAAGTCTGAACCGCCCGAAAAGGTCGTCAATCAGAACCGCCCTTTTAAGAGACTCTTCGCCGGCAACGATATCGCTTAGCGTCTTCTCAGCTCCTTTGCGCGCCTCATCCATATGTTTCATTAAATTACCCCATCCAGCCGCATGCTTACTATGGTTTTCTGAAAAACCATTTTTGCCTCGTCCAACCAAGACTGAGCATTTCCGGCAAGCACATATCCGGGCTCCCTATACCGCAGCGTCTCACGCCAGCCAACGGTCGCGTCATAAATGGGATGTCCTATGGTCTGAAAGGGAGCGTATCGGGCTGTTCGGGCTCCAGGAATCACCGCTAAGCGCAGCGCTTCTACAGAAAGAAACCTTAGATCGTGCCCTTTTCTAGAATTCCAGATAGGCATACCAATTTCAATCAGAACAACAGTCTTTAAACAACACTCCACCACATAACCCGCCAGATAAGCCGCACCATCATGACGACCGGCGGTCTGCAAAATGCCGGCATCGGCCAGGTGCTTTCCCGCGGCTTCCGGATGATCGTCTCCATTAGATTGCCTCAGTCGTGATGCCAT
>JACQWW010000224.1 GCA_016209025.1 Elusimicrobiota bacterium
CGGCCCCTCGGTCGGAGGCTTCCTGGGCGGCGCAGCCCGTTCCCTTGGGGCAGTCCACGGCCGTGCCGCTGATCGTGGTGAGCTTGGCCGAGGTTTGGTAGGTTGTCGCGCTCGATACGTTGGTCAGGGCGAACTTAGGCAGGGTCGTGTCGTAGCCGAACTGCCAGGTGACGGTGGAAAGCTGGTTTCCGGCAAAGTCCCAGGCCGTGACGTTTAACTGATATTTCCTGCCGTTCACCCATGTAATGGCCGCATCCAAAGGCGTGCCTGAGGCCTGCCACACGGCGAATTTCGGCGTGGTCGTGGTGCCGGCAATATACCACTTTCTCACGGCCGTCCACGATGAAGAGTCGGCATCGTCGTAAAACTTGGTGCACCCGGAACCGTCATAGTTGTAGCACAAAGACCACGTGACCGTGGAAACATTGTTGGTGTCCGCCGCCGTTCCCTGGATCACGGCAAAGGGGTTTTCGCCGTTTGACAGACCGTAGAACGAACCGTCGGCCAGTTTGGCCAAAAGCGTTCCGGTTCCCAATAACGAGGTCGTGCTGACGCCGGAAATGCCCAGCTGCGGCGGCTGCTTGTCCAACCGCAAATATTTCCGGTAAACCAGGGCGCTGACCGTGCCGCTGTCCTGGTAAAACATATCCACCCGGTAGTAGGGATAATTATCGTCATTGTCCGCGATATTGTTTCCTGTGGTATCCAGGTTGTCCCATTTCCAGTCGCCGGTCGTGATACTGACTGTTTTCCAGCAGGTTTTGGCAAGGCCCGGCGCAACAGTCGGATCAAGCTCAGAGCTCAGCTTGAACTCGGGATTTGAAGAGGCATTGGGATCCAAGCACCGGTCAATTTCTATGGCGCTGTTCATCCTCAAAAACCGCACATAAATGATTCTTTTGTCAGTCGTTTCATTGCTGACATTGTCATCAGTCGTGCCGGAAATCTGGGTCAAAGTTTTAACTACCAGGCTGTTGGCGGCGAGGTATTGGGTGGTATCACCCAAAAGGGCTGGCAAGGGGACTTCAATGGTGGCCGTGGGCCGGGTAATGTCGTAAATAAACTGCCAAGCCAAAGCATCAGCTCCGTCGCTGGAAGTTTTCCTTTCAAAGCCGACCCCGTCCTTGGCCCAGACAGAAATCCGGTATCTTTTGCCGTCCTGCCACTGGGGCCGCCTGATGTTGGTGGTATCGTCAAGAATGATTGTCTGAGTGGTTCGAGAAAGGGCAAAAATCGTCTTTGAGGTGTCGGCCCCCGCGGTGGAAACCCAGACCTGCTCTCCGGCTCCGGCCGGGCCCAATGTCCCGGTCGAGTTGAAAGCCAGCCAGGCTTCCGGGGCCCAAGGCGTGCCGTCAGCCTCGCCCATATCCTGAATAAGTATCTGGATAGTGGTCAAGCCCGAACCAATGTCCCCCACATAAATCTGCGGATTAAGGTTGGACGCGGCTTTGATCGCCGAGTCATTGCCTGGATTGGTAATCGAGATATTGGGCTTTAACCGGTCAATAACCACGGTCTGGGTTCCGGAAAATATGGGGTTATAGGGTTGCCCTAAACCGCCGTCCGAGGTCTTGGCCCGGGCCGCCAACTCGTAGGTGCCGTCATAAGGAACCTTGGTCGTGTCCGTGGCGATGAAGGTGTAAGTCCAACTACTGGAAAGCTGGGTTGTCACATCGCGCCATTTTGTTTCCTCAGTGGGAAAAGTTTCGGAGTTTGTCGCGTCAACAAAACCATTGCCGGTCCAAACCATATTGGGGCTGGAATCTTGATAAGTGATTCTCACCTGGCTGGTCAAAAGACTGGCTTGGCCCGCGCTGGGCGTGTAACCATAACTGCCGACAATCACGGTAAATCCCGTGGTGGTGCCGGAAAGAGGCGAAAATATGGTGGCGGTCGGCACCGTCACATAGAAGGTCGTGGCCTGGGTAAAACTTCCCGACAAAGGATTGGTCACGGTCAGATCAAAAACCCCGCCATCCCAATCGCCGGTGGAAACTTTTAAAAAATAAGTCACGGTCATTGAAGAAGCCGCGTCGGTGAAGTAAGCGTAAGACAGGGTGGAAACCGTCACCTGGGCCGTGGTCTGCAAAGCAAGGGTGTTGGTGCTCGGATAAACCGCGGTGCCGGAAGAAACTCCGGTCCAGTTCTGGAAATAATTGCCGGTGATCTGCAAAGAACAGCCTTTCGAGGTTGTGCCGTTGTTGTCCGGAAAAGAGCCGCAGGAAACCCGGCTGCCGGCGTCCGCGTCAAGAATGCTGGTTATCTGCGGCGCATTGACGGCCATGGCGCTGGATTTTAGAACCTGCTGGCCGTCAAGGTTCATAACCCTGACGTCATAAGGCTCCCCGGCCCGGACAAAGCTGGAAAGCGTCACCGAAACCGTGATCGTGCCCACGCTGACAAAGGTGACGCTGCCCCGGCTGATCTCGCTCTGGGAGCCGGCCTGAAAAAGAATGTCAACAACCGGATTCTCCCCCTCCCACTGCCTAAAGCCGGCGCCGGCCCCGGTCGTGGTCAATTGAAGCTGGTAAGTGTTCGTCGTGTAAGGCGCGCTGGCCGGCGCCGAACTAACCGCGCCAACGCCTGGCGGAATCCAGGTTGAGGTAATGATTTTGCCGAAAGAGACTCCGTCCGCCTCCTCCCAGATAGTCCCGATGGGATAGGGTTCGTTGACCCAAAAACTGGGCTTAGGGTAATCCAGGCTGTATGTCCCTGTCTCCGCATCATAAGCCCCGGTTTTAAAAGTCATGGTTGAACCGAATTCATCGGCCGAGATAGCGGTTGACTTTCCTATGCGGTAGTTGATATAAGCCTGATCTGAGCTGACCCATATAACATAAACATTGCTTGAGCCATCGCTCTGTTTGACAAGCGCCAGCGAAGGGTGGATTATCGGATTAAACACTGTCGCGGCCCCGCTGATAATAATGGGGTTGCTCAAGAACATTTTTTTGAAATCGCTCCGGCGGTCATAAAGAAGAGCGCCATAAGTGGAAATCCAAACCACGTGGGCAGTGCTGGTATAGACCTCGTTTAAAGCGCTCATCCCGTACAAGCGGATCCTGTCATCGTCAGTGGCCGAGGCAGTATTGGACACCCATGGCACGGCTGTGCCGTCGAAATCCTCCGCCGCCTGGGTCGCCGTGGCTCCGCCGTCATTAGCGTTTTGCTTGGCGCTCGAGCTGATTGACACCCAGCCCATGGTTCCTGCCCCGATATTTCTATCCCTGGCCCCCAAGATGGCCCGGGCATAAGCTCCTGCCTGGTCAACTACCGGGGCCATGGCCACCGAAACAGCGTTGGGAAAAAATTGATCGGACACATTGCTTGAATTGCAAAAAGCATAGATTTTATACGACCCGCCAATGTAATCGCTCAAATCAGGTTTTAAATTGGAAATACCGATTGCCCCAATTCCGTTTCTGGCTGCCCCGGCCGTGGTTCCGGACCCGGCATCGGCAAAAAGCGCCACAAATTCGCCATTAGTCGAGCTTGAATAAATCACCGCCGCGCTTTTTTGGGCCTGGACATCCCAGTTAAGAGCTGTGGTGTTTACCACATGAAAACAGCCTTTGTCATAAGTGGCGGAATTGTCGGCGCCTCGGTAGGCAGCCCTTTGCCTTCTAATTGAACCCCAGGTAATCGTGCCGTCAGGCCGAAGAGCGCCCTGGACAACAAACATTTTGTCGCCAATGCTGTCCTTGGTCATGCCATCAGCGGTCAGGCCGGTGGGATATACGTTGTTGGCCAGGCTATTAGCCGCCGCGTAAACGATATGAGATTGAAAGCTTTGGCCGCTTAAAGTCACGGCTGTTTTGAGCATGGGAACATACCAAATGCTTTGTTCAGGAGTAGTTATGTCCGGGGCCAGGCTTAGGTAAGGAAAAACATCGCTGGCCGCGGACCACTCCAAACCGTCTTGGGAATAACGGTAAACGCCCCGGTCCGAATTAATTTCTTTGTAAAATACCCAATAACCCTTAATGCTGGCAGCCTCATCATTAACATAAATCACGTTTCTTTGCCCGGCAAAAGCAGTTGAGGTTCCGGAGTTGCCCAGCTTTTTCTCCCCCATCACCGTATCCGCCCGCGCCCCCCCCGGCAAAACCGCCAACGCCAGCAAAACCATCGTCATTCCCGCGAAAGCCGGTATCCAGGCCATCTGATCTGGATTCCCGCTTTCGAGCAGGGGGACGGTTAAGTCAGGGACGTTCTTAACTAAGTAACTAACTCCTTTAAAAAAGCTGCTAAGGCAACCGATGGACTTTGATAAAATCAGGGCGTGCCCCGGTAGCTTAAGGGACAAAGCGTCGTGTTGACTACACCGAAGATGCCGGTTCGACTCCGGCCCGGGGCACACTCCGCTCAAAAGTTCCCCAAATCTCCTCGCCCCGTGGAACGGGGAGAGGATTAAGGTGAGGGGTTTGAAGGAAAAACCCCACACTCTGCCCTCTCCCCGCTTACGCAGGAAGAGGGAAAAAAGAAGTTCGGAGAAGTTCTGCGCCCCCCTTGACAAATAGGCAAACCCCTGATAAACTAAGTATGTCAACACGGCGTGTCGAATACGGCGCGTCTTCGGTGTAATGAAAATCCGGCTCTCTGCCGGATTTTCAGTTTTAGCGTAGAGATCAAACCACTCTTGACAAATTCTGAAATTCCTGTTAAACTGGAGGCACGTGGGAGAGGTTCGGGATAAACTCCCGGATTCCTTCGAGTAAACAGCGCCAAAAGCGCTGTTTATTTTTTTAGGCAGTTCTGCAATCCAAAAGGCAATGGAGTCAAGTCTCAACATGCAACATAGTAGGGAGTTGGCGAGTTTACGAGTTTGCGAGTTTACGAGTTTCAGGGTTAAGTCAGGGACGTTCTTAACTAAGTAACTAACTCCTTTAAAAAAGCTGCTAAGGCAACCGATGGACTTTGATAAA
>JACQWW010000236.1 GCA_016209025.1 Elusimicrobiota bacterium
AAAAATTTGGGCTAAAATTATTCGTGATCTTTCTTTTTAGTCTTTTTCTTTTTGCAATCCCCACGGCTATTCAGGCTGAGGCAAACAAAAAAATCCACATTCTCTACGCCCACGGCTGGCAATACGGCGTCAGCGCGGATCTTGAGACAGCCCTGGAAACCTTATTAAGAGAAGACATCGGGCGTCTGCAATTAAATTCCACCACCATGAAAACAACGCACTTTTCCAACGGCTATCACCTTTTCGATAATCCCGCGGGCCTTGATAAAAAACAGTTGTCCGAATCCGTTTTGGATAAAGAACAGCTTATAGAAATCGAGGTCCTCGAAACCCCGCGATCCATTCTTGCCGTTTATCCAAAAACCGGCTATCCGTTTTTGGAAAATATCCTAGGCCTGGCTTACGATCCGTCGCATGATGATTACAACCCGGCAGTCCGAAAACGCAAAGCCTGGATAGGCGCCCTGCGGACAAGCTCGGGCCAAGAAATCCAAACACTCCTTGACGATCCGAAACAGCCGCCGCAATTATGGGCCGTCACCTCAATTGACACATATCACATCTTAGCGGACAGCCAGCCGGCTCAGGTTTTTATTTTTGGAAAAACATTCGGCGGACCGGCAAGATTTAAAGCCGCCATCGAACAACGCCAGCGCGAATCAAACGACCCGAAACTTTTAATTCTTACCGGAGACGTTTTTCTTCCAAAAAATATCTTCAGCCAGGATGCCGATCTTTTAAAAACTTTCGACGATCTTGGTTTTGAAATTTTCGCGCCGGACACCAACGACCTCACTGAGGGCTGGCCGGTTATGCAGCGGCTCCTTGAACAGCCGCCGGCTTCGGCCATGCAGGTTGTCGTCTCTAATTTAACGCCTCTTGATGAACAAACTACCTCTTACCTTAGGCCGTGGCTGGTGCGCCAAGAAGGCGGCGTGCGAATCGGAATTTTCGCTTTATTGCCGCAAACCGCGGATGCTTCTGTTAAAACAAAAGGCCTGCCTTATAAATTACAGGAGCCGGCTTCGAGCGCCCGGGCCATCATCAAAGAACTGCGCCAAAAAGAAAAAGTGGATATTGTTCTAACCGTATCGCACATGAGCCAGCAGGAAAACACCCAGCTGATTTTCGATGTCCCCGGCATTGACATACTTTTTGGAGACAACACCCGCGAAACCGCCACTACGCGCCGCACTAAAATCACTCTTCAAAATTGGAACCAGGATATGCACCGCCGGCCTGCCCATCTGGCCCTGATGCCCGCCTACGGCATAGGCGATCTAACCTTGGAACTAAAACCGCAGTCATCAGGTTATGAACTGGCCGGCATCGAAGAACTCTTTGAACCGCTGGGGGAGACAGCCCCGCAAGACGCCCAGCTTTCCGACGTTCAAGACAAACTCATGGGCTTTTTCCTCGGCCCCCAGGAAACCCTTCTGCCGCAAGCCGAAAAGCTTTGGCCTCAAGCCTCTTTTCACAAAAATGTCTATACGCCTCTTGAATTCTGGAATCTGGCCGCCCAAATCATCCGCCAAGAAATGGGCGCTGAAATCGCTTTATTTAGAATCCAGCTCTTCGTCTCGAACTGCCCATGCGAAATTCCGGAAAATTTCATCCGGCAATGGATGTCGTCTTTGGAAAAAGTGGCGACCGTAAAACTGCCGGGAAGGAATCTGCGCGAACTTTTAAAAAAGATTGATTTCAGCCATGTTCCCGTCAACCCGAAGGAAACCAGTCCCGTCAAATACTACACCCAATTATGGCTTGCCGCAGCCGGACTGGATAAACATGGCCGTGTTTCGGGAATAGCCGTCAAAGACGATGATCTCTATAGCGTGGCCATGCCGGAAATCCTCCTTAAGGAAAAGGAGCTCGGCATCTTGGCTGAAGGGCAGGAAATTAAAATACACGAACAAACCGCGGTTGGACTTATTTTGGATTGGCTTAAAAAAAGGAAAAAAGGAGGGGATAACTATAAACATGACATCCGCCGCTTTTGCGAGGGGAAAAACGAAAAGCGGCCTATCTGGCGGCTCAACCTGCGCGAATTGAGTTTTCAGATGGCCAACACCCAGGTCAGCCGCACGGCTTTTTACAGCGAAGTGCCCAATGCCCGGGTCCAGGCCATTAACCAGGTTTTTGCCAAGGGCGCCGCCAAATTATTTTCCGAATTTCAGTTTGACCAATGGGCTTGGGACACGGGCGTTTCCGCCGACTATGGACGACTGACGCTCAAACCGCAGGATTCTCCAAAAATCAAAAATGAAACCATTGACGAATTTGTGGGAGAAACAGAAGTCAAATATCGCGCGCTCTCGTTAAATCACACGCTCTTGAGCGCCAATGCCGGCCCTTTTTTAAACGTCTCTTATGAAACAGAGATCACCAAGCCTGGGCCACCAACGCTGCTGCCCCGCAGAAATTATTTCAAGGAAGATTCGTCAGGGAACTAAGCCTGGGCGCTCTTTTTCAAAGAAACTATTCCAAAACCCCGAAAGACACGGACACCGGCTGGCAGGGCGGCATGGCATTGGCTGCGCCGCTTCCCAAAACTAACGTCTCGCTGCTTGTCGAGGGGAACTACCGGCAAATTAATTCCGACGCGGGTGATGCGGCCTCCGAGCTCGGACAAGAATTGAATATCAAGGCCAATCTGCAAATTCCGGTTTGGGGAAATTTAAGCCTCAGCCCGTTCGTTGATTTTTACCGGTTTAAAGGCTTGACAGGCCAACCAATCGGCAAAAACGTGATTTTCGGTTTCGGCCTTGATTTCAGCCGCCTCTGGAAACCGCTTTACTGATCTTGACAAATAGTTATGTTGGTGTTATTATGTATATGGATATGTACCGCACAACCGTCATGCTGCCCATTGATCTTAAAACGAGGGCTGTAAAACAAGCCCGGGAAATGAAAATCTCTTTGGGCGAATTTATTAGGGAATGTTTAGCCGCGGCTCTTCGGCCCTCAGTAAGCGCCGCTCGTGATCCGCTTCTAGCGGATAGAGAGGTTTTCAAAGGGCCATCGCCATCAGATCTCGCTAAAAACCACGATCAGTATCTTTACGGTTGATGATTTTTATTGACACCGGCGCCTTTATCGGCCGTTATATGGCAGGCGACCAATATCACGACAAAGCTTCTCATGCCTGGGACAAGCTGGAAAAAAATCATCAGCGTTTATTTACCAGCAATTTAGTCATCGTCGAAACCGCGACATTGCTTACCCGCCAAGCCGGATACGGCTTTGCCGCCCAACGAGTCCGCAATATCCTGGATTCCCGAGTCATTCAAATATTGCGGCCGGCAGAGCCGCAGGAACGCGAAGCGATTGAACTTTTGGAAAAATACGCGGACCAACGCGCAAGTTTTTCCGATTGCCTCTCTTTCGTCCTTATGCGGCAGACGAAAATTAAAACAGCTTTCACTTTTGACGAACACTTCGAGCGCGCCGGTTTCGAAATCTGGCCATAAGGGTCTGTTAAGGAATTGATCATTAATTCCTTAACAGACCCTAAGAGATCGCGCAAGATCGCCGGAAAAAGGGGCTTGACCTGCCGTCTTACTTAAACTATAGTCTTCAAAATCAACCGGCTTAAAATTACACGCTAGAGCGGTTTTATTGCCGGAATTTAAGATAAAAAGGGGAGAAAAAATGCCTAAAACAAAATGGACGCAGTGGACAGTGCCGTTGACCAATGAACCTGGGACAATGGCTAAAATTACAAAAACGCTGGCTACGGCCAAAGTCAACATTACCGCCTTCACTTCGGATGGCGCCGGAGACGTTGCCTGGTTTCGCTTTCTGACGGAAACCGACACGAACGTCCGGCCGACATTGGAAGAGGCGGGCTACCAGGTATTTGAAACGCCGGCCATTGAAGTTGAGCTGCCCAACAGGCCCGGGGAACTCAGCCGCCTGGCTAAAATACTAGGGGACAAAGGAATCAACATCCAAACCACCTATGCCACCGCCTGTTGCTGCTGCGATTGCGGACACATCGTCTTGACAGTGGATCAAACGGAAAAAGCCTGGCCCTTACTCGCTAAATTGTGCTCTAACGGCAAAGCAAAAACGCCGGTCTGCGCTTAAGTCTCGTAACACCCAAATTAAAGCCCTCCCCCGAATGAGTCGGGGGAGGGCTCCTACTCTGGCTGTAAGCAAAATTTAAATCTTCAGTTGAAACCGCTGTTTCACTAAAATAGCTGTTTCATGCAACGCCGTTGCATGGGACTTTGGGCCTATATCGCTTAGGACTTTTGACCTGGGCAAAATTATCCCTAAGAGACTCAAGACAGAACATGACGTCTATGGGATAATTTTCATAGCATCATGTTCAATCCAAAATCAGTATGCGAGGAGGAATCAAAAAAAATGGGAACTAAACTGACTCTTGTATCAGCTCTCTGTCTGGCCGCCTTTAAACCCATCGTCCGATGGGCTATCCGCTTGGCGCCAAGAATCAGGTAAATCAGGAGGTAAATCAAAAATGTCTGTTCAAACAAACCCGCTGAAAACAATTCTATTTACGGTAGCTGCCCTGCTTTTTTTAAGCGGCATGACCAGAGCACAGGACAACATGTCCGCCGCGGCTGACAAGCCGGCGGTTCTGGCGGAAAAAGCCCAAATGTCTTTTGAAGCCGCAGGCACAAAGTCCAACCCAAAAAAGCCGGCGCCGGCTGGACAACTATCCTTTGATTTCGGAGACGGCAACGGCCCTGTCCCTGCCCACCGGCACCCCAACGGCGGAGGCTGGGTGGCCAATACCGCCAAGGTGGATAAAAAAGCCTACGTTGGTCAAAACGCAAGAGTTTTCGGAAATGCCCAAGTAACCAAGGTAGCGGATATTAACGATAATGCGCGGGTTTTCGGCAATGCCGTGGTCACCTACGGTGCCGAGGTTTCCGACAATGCCCGTGTTTATGGCGATAGTCTGGTCACTGATCATGCAAAAGTTTTTGGCGATGCCCGGGTTTTTCAAAAAGCAAAAATTGATGGCTTCGCAAAAGTATTCGGCAAAGCCTCGATTTTTGGAGAAAGCACTCTTGCTGACTTCGCCATAGTCGCCGGCCAGGCATTTGTTTCCGGCAGCGCCATAATAAAGGAATTAGCCAGGGTTTATGACCATGCTGAAATTTATGACGATGCCGTGGTTTCGGGCTACGCAGAGATTTTTGAATTTGCCCATATTTACGGTAAAGCTTACGTAGGGGGTGGGAAAGTCTACGGCCACGCCCGCGTTGAAGGCCATGCCCTCATTCGCAATGACTTCACTCGGGGTAAACCACAAATTTTCGGCGAGGCCTACGTTTACGGGCACGCGACCGTGAAAGACAATGCCTTGGTTTATGATAATGCCCATGTCCATGGTTATGCAACGATACACAGCAAGGCTAAAGTTTATGGACATGCTCAAGTCTATAGTTACGCAACGATAGGCGGCAACGCCTGGATTACGGACAATGCCTCGATATCCGGTCATGCTGAAATCGTGGGCAAAACGCGGGTTTTTGACAATGTCCAATTATCAGGTCTTGTGTCAGTCTACAATGACGGTTACGGCGACAACTATTCCG
>JACQWW010000237.1 GCA_016209025.1 Elusimicrobiota bacterium
TACGGACTTTCACTAGGCGGCGTCCTCCTAGTTGTCGGCATTTTTCTTCTGGTTTATTTCCTGGTGACCAAAAAGAACGACAGTCCGACGCGTGTTCCTTTTACCAATCCCGCGCCATCGGCCCCAAGCAGCCCTCAGTAAATAGCAGAACTTCCTCGAGGGAAGTCCCAGGGCTAAGGGACAAGGGCTTAGGAGCCGTTACGAAATAAGTTGAACAACTTTTATTTCTTGGTTTTCTGATTTCTTGGTCTGATTGTGTAATTCCATTCCGGATTAGGAGAATCATGATGGTATTCGATATTCAGCTTTTCCATCTCTTCATCGGAAATTTTAACCTTCGTTGGGTATTTCCTTTTATCCAATTTCGCTTTGACCTTAAGACCCGTCTTGGTTTTCGTCATCCCGATCAATTTTACCACAACCTCATGGCTGACCAAGGGTCGTCCCCTCCAGTTCATGCTGATATGGGAAAACAACCGATGCTGCCTCCGGAATCGGCACAGATCAATAACTTTCGTGCCTCTGGATATGCCGGTTTACCCATTGCATGCCACCATCGGCGGATGCTTGCCACCGCGAAAGCCGCCGTGTCGTGGTCGCAGCCCACATTGACCCATCCTTCATTTTTTTTGACGTCATAAACACCGTAAGGGATCGCCTTGGGAACATCCGGGTCAATAAAGTCATGGACTAAAACTTTTTCCGGTTCCCCCCGGGGCCGCCACTCACGGCCCTTGTTGTGATAGCGGCCGATCAACTCCTTCTTTTTCGTATCCACCGAAATGACGGGGTTTTCCTCCTTTAAGAATCCGCTCACAGAGCCATTGAGGCGATGAAATTGACGATCCCGGCCGGGATGACTCGATCCTTCTTCCAGAGTTTTAGAATTGGCCTGCAAACTGTAGTTCATTTCCCGGAGAGCCTCCGCTATCACCCGATAGCTTACGGAAAACCCTTCCGCCGCCAACGTCCGGGCCAAATGACGGGTGCTTTTAGAAGTCCACAAAAGAGGAGACATCGGATCCCCCCGCGTCGTTGATTCCACCAGGGACTTCAACCTTTTAAGGAGAGAGGGGTTTTGAATGAAAATCCTTTTTCTGCCACCGCCGCCAGATCGAATCCGATCACTTTTGAGTCGGGAGCGGATGGCGGGACGATTCAATTCCTCCAAGGCCTGATGAATCGTCGTTCGGGACAGACCCACGGCTTCAGCCACAGCGGAAATGCCTCCGTACCCAAGAGAGCGTGCTTCAACGGCCGCAGCAATTCGTTTTTGTTTCTCATTGAGATAAGGCAATAAAGACAAGAATTTCTTTTTTAGAAACTTGGGTTGGGGCACCCAAGCTCATAGCATTTATTTTCTTAACTTGTCCAGGTTATTTCGTAACGGCTCCTAAGCTCGATAACCTGACGGATGAAATTTGGAAGTCTGCGGAGCGGCTGCGCGGCAAGTTTAAGGCTTACGAATACCAGAACGTCATTCTGCCTATCATCGTCATCCGGCGGCTGGAATGCGTGCTGATCAAGTGGCGCGAAGAAAAAGCCGCCGAGGTCTTGGCCAAGCGGCCAAAGCTCACCCAAAAAGAACTCGCCAAGCTTGTCAAGAAGCTGGAAATCGGCACGGCGCCGTTTTCCAATAAGACTGAGTGGACCCTGCGCAAAGTCTATGAAGAGGACCACACCCTGATTGAGGAGCATTTCCGCGCTTATATCAACGGCTTTTCAAAGAATGTCGAGGATATTATTGAGCATTTCAACTATCGGGCGACCATCAGCCAGATGGTCAAAAATAACCGTCTTGCTCCGATTCTGAATCAATATAAGGAACTGGAACTGGGGCCGGACAAACTCTCGCCGCTGGAAATGGGCTATGTTTATGAAGAGCTTCTCCGGCGCTTCTCAGAACAAAGCGGCGAGGAGGCTGGAGAACACTTTACGCCGAGAGAAGTGATTCGGCTGATGGTTGAACTGCTTGAAATCCCAATTCCCGACCGGCACATCTCGATTTACGATCCCGCCTGCGGGACAGGCGGCATGTTGTCAGTGGCCAAGGAACATCTCTTGGATCGGGCGAGAATGCCTGAGCAAAAAGTTAAACCCAGGCCAAGGTGTGTCTCGGTAACTCGCTTATCCCGCACGACCTGCATAGCAAGGAGCCAGGCGACCAGTTTCCAGAATCAAAGTGGAAATTCGACTTTATGCTATCGAATCCGCCATTTGGCGTTACATGGGGCGGCAAAGACGGGTACGAAACCGAGGCGCGCAAGCTTCAAAAAACGCGCTATCAGGCTGGGATGCCGCGTGTAAACGACGGCGCCCTGCTTTTTTTGCAAACGATGCTTGCCAAAATAAAGCCGGTTGGGCAGGGTTCAAGCCATATCGCCATAATTTTTAACGGCTCGCCTCTTTCCAATGGGGACTGCGGCTCCGGCGAGAGCGAAATCCGCCGGTGGATTCTCGAAAATGACTGGCTGGACGCAATCGTCATGCTGCCTGACCAGCTTTTCTACAACACCGGCATCTTTACCTACATCTGGCTTTTGCGCAATGACAAGCCTGCCTCACATAAAAAACGCGTTATGCTCATTGATGCGCGGCAGCAGTTTGAAAAGGAGCCCAAATCTTTTGGCAACAAGCGCAACCGTATTACCGATGCTCACCGCGCTTGGATTGAGGAACGTTATCGCGAGGGTTGGAAGCAGGGCTATGCTGACGAGCATGTAAAAATATTTAAACGCGAGGATTTCGCCTATCATAAAGTCAGCGTGGTTTTTTGGCAGTTTGACGAGCACGATAAGCCCGCCGTTTTGACCGAGCCCTATGAAAAGGGCTTTACAGCAGGCAATTTAAATAAGGAGATGGATTTTTATGACAGCGAACTGACCTTCCGAATCCGCATAAAATCTGCGAAAGGCGAAAAAACAGAAACACTGACGCTTATGCCAAAGGATAACGCAGCCAAAAAATTCAAAGACCTGATAAATGGCGAGACACAGATCGTATCGGTTAAGTGGACGCATCGGCATTACGTCCAGGACGACGAGTATATCCCGCACGGCGAGGATATTGAGATGTTTTTAAAGCGTGAAATCGCAAAACCCATCATCCATTGGGAAGACAGCCCCCAACTTGGCTATGAAATCCTGCCGAACAAGTATTTTTATCGCTATCAGCCGCCTGCACCAGCCAAAGACTTGCTGGCCGAATTTTGGAAGCTGGAAAAAGAGGCGGAAAAGATGTTGGAGGGGCTGGCACAATGAAAAACGCAGCCGACCCAAGCGTGATGACTTCGCCGGAATACCGGCGGTTTATTGAGGATTTAAAGGCCCGGGTAATCTCCGCTCGCATCTCCGCTGTGCGGGCCGCGAACCGCGATCTTATTCTTCTCTATTGGGACATCGGGCGCGGCATCGTAGAAAAACAGCAGGTGCTCGGTTGGGGGGAGTCCATAGTGAAGTTGGTTTCGGCGGACTTGCGAAAAGCGTTTCCGGGAATGCGCGGGTTCTCGGCAAACAACCTGTGGCTGATGCGCCAATTCTTTTCGGAGTATTCCACCGCCGGATTTCTTGAACAGCTTGTTCAAGAAATGGCGCCACTCAATCGCTCAAAATTGAAATTGCCGGCGGACCTGAAAGGAAAACTGCCGACGGCGAAACAACTTGCCGACGTTGTGCGGGCTGTTCTTCCCGAAAGGAGCGCCCCATGACCAAACACTTCTACCGCCATCAGCCGCCGACGCCCGCGAAAGATTTACTCGCCGAGTTCTGGAAGCTGGAGAAAGAGGCGGAAAAGAAGCTGCGAGGGCCTGAAATCCAATGAAATATACTGACGAGCAGTTATCTCTTGCGCCTTGGGTAAAAATCGTGCCGCCGGAGTGGCAGGTTTGTCGGTTAGATCCAGTGGCAGACTTCTGAAGAGGCAGACGACATAGCAATACCCTCTTTGGTAGCCGAAGAAATTTCTGGCGTAATTTGCGGATACCACCTGGCTTTGATTCGGCCAAGGTCGAAAAAGATCACGGGGGATTTTCTGGCATGGCTGCATAGATCCAAGCAGTTCCGTGCTCAGTACGAGGCAAAGGCTGTGGGCGTAACGAGGTTCGGCCTGTCCCAATATGTCTTCCGGTCTGCGCTTATCCCTGTTCCACCTAGAGATGAGCAACTTCGGATTAACAGCTTTCTGGATTACACCTGCACAACAATTGATTCAGTTGCAACGCCGACGAAGCCCAAAGATGATTCCAATCACGCAAGAGCTCTGTTGGGTCAACAGATAAGCACTCTCCGCGCATACAGGAATTCAATTATCCACGAATGCGTCACCGGCCAGCGGCGGATTTCCAGGAAAGATATGCGGGCGGTCGAGACACGTGCCGTGCCTGCCGCAGTAGAAGATCGTTACATCGCTGGCCAATGATCCGAGAGCCGAAACGAAAGAACTATTTTGAGAATATATCACATATTATGCTTGATTTTAACTGATATAATGGCAATAATATGGTTAAATTTGTGAATAATTCACTAAAAAGGGGATAATCATGCTTATCGAATTCGAGGTTGGAAACTATCTGTCCTTCAAAGCGCCCGTGCGGCTAAGCATGCTGGCGGCAAATCCTATCAAGGAGTTCATGGAGGAGAACACTTTCCAAACAGGGCGGTATCGCCTCCTGAAATGCGCTGTTGTCTATGGAGCGAACGCAAGCGGCAAGTCCAACCTATTGAGTGCGATGGCCTTCATGCGGTTTTTCGTTCTTAATTCCTCAAAGGAGATGCAGGCCGAAGAGAAAATCCAGGTGATGCCGTTTAAGTTCGATACCACAACAGAGAACGCTCCGAGTCATTTCGAAATCTGTTTTCTGCAAAATGAGCGGCGATACAGGTATGGGTTTGAGGCTGACAGAAAAGCCGTCAGGAAGGAATGG
>JACQWW010000238.1 GCA_016209025.1 Elusimicrobiota bacterium
ACAAGGCCTTTTCCGCTTTAACGCGGGCATCGTGCTCCTGGCTGACGAGCCGGGAAAGATCGGCTTCGTCGTCTTTGGGCCTGCCGAAACGAAAGGCCAGAGACATCTGATGACTGCCGTCAGTGCGGGAAATGCCTGCCAGGGGAATCTGAAAGGCATAATTTAAAGCAAGCCTTGAAAACTGGTAGCCCAGTCCCAGGCTGACCTGCCTGAAATCGCGCGAACCAGAAGCAAGGCCGGCCCTCAATGCCAGGGTATCCTGCGCGCCGATTAAGATGATCCGCTCCGCGCCGAATCCCATTTGATAATCCATTCTACCTGGAATGCTTTCGCGCCGGCTCAAATCCGCGGTAAACCTGGTGCGCGGCGCCCGATAGGCGAATCCTGTCTTTAAAACCATGGGAATCAGGTCTTTATCGCCCTTGTTTAAAGCCATATTCGGCTCATTGATATTTTGTATCGCCAATCCGGCCGAATAATATTTATGCCACTGATAAAGCATGCCCAAATCAAGGCCGAAACCTGTCTTTGATCTCTTTTTGGCTAAAAGAGGATCCGGGCTTCCCAAAGAGCTTCCCGCCAGATTGATGGCGTTTTGAATCTCCGGCGTTGTCCCGTATGATCTGGTCAGGTGTTTGACGGTCAGACCTAAATACACATCGCCGCTGAAGAGCTCCCTCCAGCGCCGGGCATAGGCCGCGGAATTGGCCTGTTCACTGAACAAGCTCTCCAATTGGATGCGCCAAAGGCTCAATCCCAAGCTTCCCCATCGGCCGTCCTTGCCCAGGGGACTGCCGAAACCGAGCATGGAAACTCCGATGTTTGACTTGTCGGAAAGGCCCATGAAAAGCCGGGAGTACATACTGGCGATCTCCGGCTGCCAGAGAAGTCCGAGCCCGGCCGGATTAAAGAAGATCCCATGAATATCGCCGCCCACCGCTGTGAAAGCGTTGGCCATGGCCCCGGGCCGCGCGCCTTGGCCCACGCTTTCAAAAGCGCAATGAACGAATGTTGAATGTAGAATATTGAATACTGGTAAAACAAGGAGGAAAACAATATGGCGATAACGAGCTTTAAAGACTTGGATGTTTGGCAAAAAGCGCATCAGCTTGTCCTGGAGACATATAAGACCACAAAGGGTTTCCCACCTAACGAACAGTTCGGCTTGACAAGCCAAATGCGGCGCGCTGCCGTGTCTATAGCGGCTAATCTTGCCGAGGGCTTTAAAAGAAGAACGGCAAAAGACAAGGCCAATTTCTATAACATAGCGCAGAGCTCTCTTAAGGAACTGCACTATTACTGGATTCTTGCCAAAGACCTTGGTTACGTGCTCAGTAACCAGTCCGTCATAGAACAGGTTGACATTATTGGCAGAATGCTTCTCGGTCTCGTGCGCGCCACTAGGCGTGAATATTGAATATTGAATGTTGTATGTTGGGACACGGAGAGGGATTTGTTCTCCTCTCCAATGTTCCGTATTCAACATTCCATATTCTTTCTTCCAATATTCAATATTCCATATTCCATATTCTTTCTTCCAATATTCAATATTCCATATTCCATATTCTTTCTTCATATATCACCTCGCCACCAAAATCGTTCCGTTAAAAACTTTTTCTTCCGAGCGAATCTGATAGATGTAAATCCCGGATGCCACGACACTGCCGGAAACATCCCGGCCGTCCCAAACGATCTGATTTGTCCCGGACGAACCGGCCAGAGTGCGCACTAAGGCCCCGGTAATGTCGAAAATTTGAAGCTCAACGCCCGAATCAAAAGGATTCGAGTAACGGAAAAAGACCGCGTCATTGGCACTATCGCCGTTGGGCGTAATGATTTTGCCACTCAAACCCGCGGCCGGATCAAATTGAAAATCCAGGGGCGGCGCGAACAGCCACCGGGGAACCCCCAGAATACCCACCACCACGCTTAACCACTGAAATAACTTCGTCTTCATATAGCCTCCCTGTAAGCATGAATATTGAATATTGAATGTTGAATATTGGAAGAAAAAAGGCAATTTGTTTTCTTGACCAATATTCTATATTCCATATTCAATATTCTCCCTTTACCTCGCAACAACCACCGTTCCATTGAATACCTTCCCATCCGCTTCGATCTGGAATATGTAAATTCCGCCGCGGACCACATTGCCGCGTCCGTCAGTGCCGTCCCACATCAGGCTGTCTTCCTCGGTGCCCTGCGCCATGTCGGCGACAAAAGCGCCGGTCACATCAAAGACCTTGCCGGTGACGCGAATCTTGTTCGGATTTTCAAAACGGAAAAGAACCGAATCGTTCCACCCGTCATTATTCGGGGTGATGATCTTGTGCGACTGGCCGGCCGTATCTATTCTGAATTCAGTCGCCCTAGCCACGCCCCTGACTTGGAAATGCCCGGCATGGGCCGTTTGAACGCTGACCGTCTGCTGTTGGACGTCAACTTTGCCGCCCAGCTTGACCCATTTGACCCCGTCGTGCCAATACATGGCAAGGCTTCCGGCGGCCGCGACCTCGTTGGTGTCCGTCCTGACAGCGGCAAAACGCAATGACCGGTAGACGATTCCCTGCTCCTGATCCGGCAACGCGATCGGCTGGATATCCAAATCGCGGTTCCATTTATTCTTTAAGCCGACGACGGACTCCTGGGGCAATGCGATTCGGGAGGTCCCATCCAGCGCAATGGAATAGGCCCGCCCTCTAGTGTCCACAGTCATCGAATCTTCGGATTCATTGCGGGATTGATCCACGGCTTTAACCTTGTAGTAGGAAAGGCCGCCGTCGTGAAGTTCGGAGAAGTACGTCGGGACCACGGCCGCGTTGTTTCTCTTGGCAAAACCTTCAAAAAGCGACGTTGAGCGGTAGACGTTGTAACCTGCCAGCGCCTCCGTGGAACCGGCGACGTCATGGGTTACAGGACTCCATTTGAGCGTCGCATTCTTCTTATCCGCGGCCAAGTCGAGATAAAGTCCCGCAACCTTCCTAGGAGGCGTTCTGTCGGCGGACAATGTCCGCGTGGAGATGGCCCCGCTATAATTGGCCGCGCCTTCTTCATTTAAGGAAGCGACCCGCGCAAAATAGAAGCTGTTGCCTTCGAGACTCATGGCCGCCAAAGAGGTCAAGGTTCCCGGCCCGGCCGATGAGATCAGCACCGCGTCAAAGGCCGCATTGGTGGACACCTCAAGGAGGAAGCCGGCCGCGCCTCCCAAAGGCAGGCTCCACCCGACGGTAACGCTGGTTATGCCGACTCCGACAAAAGCAGGATCAACGGCCTGGGCCAAGGTAACGCTGGAAGCCGGGGTGGAGAAGCCGCTCATCAAGGAATAAGGCCGGATCGAGCGCACCCAGGCGAAATAGCGCGTATTTGGAGACAGGCCGCTGATGATTGCCGTTGAAATTTTATTGATCCCCGAAGCCAGATCAGTGAGAGTTGTCGAGGGGGCAATGGTTGCTTCCAGGTCGGCCGCGCCGGTGGAAACACCGGCAATATAGGTGATCTCCCCGGTATTGCCCTGCTTCCACGTCATCTCCAGGCTTGTCGTGGAGATATTGATAATCCTGGCCAAAGCAGGGATGGCCGGCGTGGGCGAATGATGAGTCCTGGTTGAAGCAGTGCTTGAGAAGCCGCTGATTAATCCGGCGGGATTGACGGCCCGGGCCCTGAAGTAATAAAGCGTGTCAGGCACCAGAGCCGTTATGACGGTTTGGGTCTGGGTATAACCGGCAGAGAAGGCTATCGGCGTCGAAACGTTAAACGCAAAATTATCCGTGGAAAGGCTGATTTCATAAGGAGTCCCTTCAGGATTGTTTGTCTGCCATGATAAGGCGGCCACCGTTGAGGACAAAGCCACGGCTGATACATTGACCGGCGCACCAACCGACCAATAAGTGAGCGTTCTTGTCGAAACAACCTGGGTAAACGAGGTGGTGACCCCATCGCCGTTTTCAGCGCGCACTTTAAAGTAATAGGTGGTGGAATGGTTGAGCCCGGCAGCAGTAAAGGTCGTAACCGTTATGCCGGAAGCCACCTCGCTGTAAGCCTGTCCGTCCGGAGAACGGAACACGGCATAAATTGTGCTGGTAGAATTGCCGTTTTCCTGCCAGGCAAGGGAAGCCCTGGTCTCGGTGACGGACGAAACCTCAAGATTCATGGGTGGCCGGGCAAGAGTGTGACGCTGGGCAACGAAACTGCTTTGCGCTTCGCCCTGAGCATCGAAGGCGCGCAAGACGCGGCCATAGGGGGCATTGACGGCCAGTCCCTTCTCAAGCCAATAAACGGAACCGGAAGACAACTCGATTAGCGCGGACCCGCCGGTTGAAGAATAAATCCTGTATCCCGATTCGCCCTCGACATCAGGCCACTGCCATAAGATGCTCGTGTCGGAAACGGCCGAGCCTGCGATTGCGGCGGGGATCAGCAAAGTCCAAAAAGTCGGCGGACTTTTCTGGCCGGCTTGATCTATGGCAGTGATCGCATAATAATAAGTCGTGTCAGGCAAAACATTGACGTCTATATACCTTATCGTGGAGGTTGCGGTTATTTCCGTATATGGCGTCGTCGCTGTGGGCAGCGTTAATGTTGAACGGTAAATCCTATAACCGGCCAAGTCGGAATCTAAATTAGGCTCCCAAGTCAGTTTGGCTGCAGTGGGCCAGGCATAGCCGGTAAAACCTGCCGGCGCAATGGGCGGCCGGTCCATCACATTAGCCCAATTAATGTAACGATTGTAACCCCAGCCGTTGATTCTGTCGTCGGCATTGGTTGCTTTGACGGCAAAGTAATAGGTGGCATTTACCGCCAAACCGGTGACGGTCATGGTGGCCCTGGTCAAGGCAGGGCCCGGAGCAGGAATAACGGTTGGGGAAAATGAAGAAAGCGGCAGGGCAACGTCAAATCCCTGGTTATTGGTAATGTTGCCCAGAGTTGAGACTTTGATCGTATAAGTTGAAGCTATACCGGTATTGGCGTAAGCCCCGGGCTGTGTCCATTCCAAGTCAACGATCCCGTCAAAAGGCGTGGTGCTCGCTTTAACCGTGCTGATGTCCAAAGGCATGGGGAAGGTCAGGTTAACGCCCATCGTCACGCCATGACGATCCTCGGCCCGCGCTGCAATGGGCGCAAGGCCAATAAGGCCAATAAGGCCAATAA
>JACQWW010000233.1 GCA_016209025.1 Elusimicrobiota bacterium
CGCAGACGCGCTGGGCCAGATCTCCCTGGCTCGACGGACCATAGAGGGGCCGGAAGCATAGGCTTCAATACAGCCTTTAAGTCCGCATTGGCATGGCCGGCCGTTGACATCAATGGTTGCGTGGCCGGCTTCCAGCGCCAGTCCGACGCCGCCGGCATAGAGTTTTTTGTCAATAACCAAGCCGGTGCCGATGCCGGTGCTGATGGTGGCGTAAAAAACAAAGCGCTTGTTTTTACCGGCTCCCCAAAGAGCTTCCGAGAGAGAGGCGGCATTGGCGTCATTTTCAACTATTGCCGGCAATTTAAATCTGCGGCTGACCCATGGGCCGATGGGCACATTGCTCCAATTTGGAAGATTTGGGGCGCACAAAAGGGCGCCCTTTTTCCGGTCAAGAGGTCCAGGCGCGCCTATGCCGATTCCGGCAATCCGGCTTTTATCTTCGGCGATGAGGTTTTGGATGATGCTTTCAAGCTGCTTTAAGGCGGCCGATTTTCCTTTGACGTCGGTTTTCGTTTCAATCGCGCGGACCATCTGGACATGGCCTTTTTTGTCGCGGGAGGGGCGCACTAAGCCGACACGCACTTTTGTTCCGCCTATATCAACGCCGACGATGAATGGTTTATTTTTCATTTTGCGACCCCGTTATTGTCACGACGGCCGGCCCGCGCACGTCATTGGAAGGAATTTTTATGGAAGTTTTGAACTCGCCGTTCTCCGGGCTTTGAAACTTTAATTTAAAATCAAGCGCTTGTGTCGAAGTCAACTCCGGCCAAAGGATAGATCGTGAGCTGGGCGGCCAGACCGCTGTCGCGCAAGGCAAAACGCAAAACCGGCGCATAGATGCTTGTGCCGTAGAGTTTAATGAATTCTTTGAGCTTTGCCGCTTCCTCTGTCTCCGGCCTCAGGCGTTTGCCGTCAGGATCAAGATAGGCTGTAAGTTTATTTTGTTGGAGAAACTCAAGGGCTTTGGCGTCCGAACCGGATGGCTCCTTGACGTCAATGGTCAGGACATTGGACTTGACGCCTTCTTCGTAGGGGAAGCGCATAAAAATTGTATAGCTGCCTGGTTTTGGGAAAACAACCGTTCTTTGCCTTACGTCATAGGCCAGCCAAATTTTTGTTTGAACAACTGCCTGCGGCCCGATCCAGACGGCCGGCGGCGGCCTTTTATCGGATGCCATTGCTTTAAGCCGTTTGGCCGAAGTGTGGACGACCGGTTCTGTATTTTTTTCCGCCGCATAAGCGAGCAATCCCCATTCGGTCCCGAAAGGGAGCATGAGAAGTTCTTTTTTTATAGAAGCGTTTTTCAGTTCAGCTGTAACCGGGACAGATTCTCCGACGATAAAAGACTGACGGTCGGTTTTAATGGTCAATTGCCATGTTTTGGCGAAAGAATCCTGGAGGCTGCCCTGGGCCGCTGTCAAATATCCGAAAACGACAATTGCCAATAAAATGTTCATGGGGTCTTATTAAATAGTAATAAATAAAAGGCGCCGGGGTCAGGTCTTCATTTGTCACTTCTCCCGGAGATGTGACAAATGAAGACCTGACCCCGGCGCAATTCCGTTATTTGAGCTTAAGGGACCGAAGTAACGAGCCTAAAGCAGTTGACTATGCCGCTGCCCTGCTGGTCGGGGGTCAGGCCTGTCAAAGGATCGGCATTGGCTTTTAAGGCATCGGCAAGAGCCGTCGGGGTTAACGCCGGATTTAATGCCAATTTCAAAGCCGCGGCAGCGCTGACATGGGGAGCGGCCATTGAGGTTCCGGACATGGTGGCATAGCTGTTGCCTTTATAAGTGGAAAGAACGCTTTTACCCGGAGCAATAAGGTCAACCTCCGGTCCTTGGCTGGAAAAGGAGGCAAATTGATCGCTTGAATCACTTGCGGCGACAGCGATAGTTTCCGGATAGCGGGCCGGATAATTTACGCAATTGGCGCACGGGCCGTTGTTGCCGGCTGCCACCACCAATGTGACCCCGCGGTTGACGGCCGCAATAACCGCATCATGAAAAGATTGATTGTCAGAGGAGCTTCCCAAGCTCATATTGGCGACTTTCCCGCCGTTAGACGCGCACCAATCCAGTCCCTCAATAATATCGGAAAGCCAGCCGCTTCCATTGGCGCCTAAAACCTTGACCGGTAAAAGGGAAATCTGCGGCCCGGCCCCGATCACGCCGATCGCATTGTTTAAGGCGGCGATGGTTCCGGCAACGTGAGTTCCATGGCCATTGTCGTCTTTGGCGGTTTTATTTGGATTGATGGTATTGATGCCGGCTTTAATATTGGCCGCAAGATCGGAGTGGGTCAAGTCAATGCCGGTGTCAATTACGCAGACATTGACGCCCGCTCCTTGGGTTGAGTCCCAAGCCTCGGGAGCTTTTACCCGGCCGATGCCCCAGGGAGTCTGCTGGGCCGGCGGCGTCACAGTGCCGCCGCCTTTACCGTGGGCGTTTGGGCCGCCTTCTTCAGCGACGCTGTCTTTGACGACCGCGGCCTCGACGATGAGATCGTCATCCACGCGCAGAACATTGGGATTTGAAGAAGCGTTTCTAGCGGATTCTTCGTTGGGAAAATGGGCCGCCACGGCATTGATCAGGCCCAGGCGTTTTCCCGGCCGGCCCCCTGCGTTTTCAATGGCGGCGCGGCCCGTCTCATCGTTTGTACCTGGTTGAAAGACCACGATTTTTCTGTTTTTCGCCTCATCGCGGTTGATGTTATCGTTGTCCGGTTCGGCAAAACCCCAGACGGGAATGAGCAATAAACCTAAAAGCGCGAGTTTTCTTTTTGACATGGTCAGACTCCTTTAATTTTTCAGCTTTGATTATTTGCGGCTATAGCATCCGCTTCTTGCTGGGCTTTGTCGGCTTCGGAACCGTCTCTGGCGCCGCCGACGATGTTTATTATACCAGATATCAGGCCGTGCGCTCCTAAAGTGATCAAGGCGCCGAGACCCCATGAAGCAGGATTTAAAACAGCGAGCACCCCCATGGTCAGATAAAGACCTATGGCGATGAAATTGAGCACTTTGGCGGTCGTGGACATCGTCTCCCAGTTTTTGGCCAGGTCATAAATTTTATAGCCGGCAAAAACAGCTAAAAGCCCGGCGGAAACGTAGCCGAAAATGCCGAGGAGCTCCGGAAGAACGGTGTAGGACAGTCCCAGTCCCGTGGCTGAAGCCGCGACCATGGCGCCGTCGATTGCGGCCCCGATCCATTGTTTGTTGGCTTCTTCGCGATAGGTCTTGGCGCGCTCGATGAGAATCAATCTTCGGTAGTCTTGATATTCTTGTTCGACCCGTTCCTCGAAATTGTCGCCTGGGACGGACGAGCTTTTTACGGCCACCGTTTTCGTTTCCTTGGCGGACTTTCCGTCGAAAATCACGGAAACCCGGCCCGCGGTTTCGTCCGGATTGGCTTGGCCGGCGGCTGTCTTAGAAAAGGCAACTAAAGTGACTAGAGTGACTAAGGTGATTAAGGTCGGGAAATGATGAGTCATATCTAACAAAGTATAGCAGCAACGCCTTGTTCCGACGTAGGACTTTATTTCTATTTTTAAATAGGACTAAAGTCCTATGCAATGGGGTCAGGTCTTCATTTGTCACTTGTATGCAATGGGGTCAGGTCTTCATTTGTCACTTGTTGGTAGGAACTAAATGGCAGCCACAGTTTGTTGTAACAAGTGACAAAT
>JACQWW010000022.1 GCA_016209025.1 Elusimicrobiota bacterium
CTGCGGTGAAACTTGAACAAGGCGCGCAGGTCAACATTGGCTAAACCGTCGCCGTATGTCACCATGAAATCAGGGCCTTTAATGAACGGCTTAATGCGTTTAAGGCGGGCGCCGGTCATGGCGTTGAGACCCGTATCAACAAGAGTGACTTTCCAGTCGGACTCAATTTGTTTTGTATGAAATTGAATGTTGTCGTGACGCGTCTTGCCGATGGCGATGGTGAAGTTTGAGCTTAGGGCTCTATAATTTAGGAAATACTGCTTAATAATATCTCCGCGATATCCCAGACAAAGAATGAAATCCTTAAATCCATGATGAGCATAAAGCATCATAATGTGCCATAAAATAGGCTTGCCTCCAATCTCAACCATCGGCTTCGGCTTAGACTCTGTTTCTTCTCTTAAGCGAAATCCCATGCCGCCGCACAAAATAACTACTTGCATAGGTTATTATTCGTAACTGCCAAGGTCCCTTCCCTTTTGTCACCCCCGCGAAGGCGGGGGTCCAGACCTGGATTCCCGCTTTCGCGGGAATGACGACCTGGGTAGTTACTGTTATTCACCATAAGTAATAAAAGCCGCAGAAAAAGTAGTTTCATCGCGGTCTTTGACTAATAATAGCGTATTGGCCTGCCAATGGGAACCACTTTAAATGCGGCTCGAGCGGTCTAAGCCGGCGCATCTCTTACGATTTTTAAGATTATAGGGTTCCATGGGTTATGTTCAAAGATGGCGATATAACCGGCGCGGGATGTCCATTGGCAGGCTTGCCGAAGAAAACTCTCCTGTTCGTTGATCGGCACGTGATGTAGGACATTGGCCAGGATAACAAGGCCATGCGGATTTTTGATCAATTGATCCTGGCTGTTGACAAAGCAAACGTTTGACGGATGGGCGCGGGAGCGAGCGGTTTTAATGGATTGCGATGAATGGTCATAGCCTACAATAGAAATATGTTTGGGTAAAATTTCAGCCAGCGCGTTGGTTAATACGCCGATGCCGCAGCCTATCTCAAGAATGGTATCCGGATATCGGCCAAGACGGCTGAAAAAACGATTGAGATAACCGGCTTTGTAGCTGGCAAAATATCCTACCGATTCCCCCATTAGTTTTAAACTTTCGTTGACGCAGGTTTCATAATTGCTGGCATATTGGTCAAAGATTTTGGCAGAATCTTTGTAGACAGGTTTCATTTTATGAGGAATAAAGTCAGAGTCTTTTTTGGCTGATGCCTACTTTTTCCATTATTCTACCATTCTATAACGAAGAAGCCGTTGTAGAACGCGTTATCGGCGGCTACTGGGATAACCTCAGCGGGGCGAATTTGTCCTTTGAAATGATTCTGGTCAATAATGGTTCGCAAGATAAAACGCCGGATATTCTGGCGGATTGCGCCTTGCGGTATAACGAGCATATGCGCGTCGTTCATGTCGAGAAAAATAAAGGTTATGGCTGGGGATTGATCAATGGCGCCAGCCAGGCCAAGGGGGATTGGCTTGTCACAGTGCCGGGAGACGGGGAAATGGCCGGTTCAGACTTAGTGCGCATTTTGCAACGTGTTCAAGAAAGCCGGGCTGATGCTGCTAAGGGGTGGCGCGTTTCGCGTTCAGATGGTTTGTTTCGCGGGTTTGTGTCGGCGCTCTACAATCTGATTTTCAGGCTTATTTTTTGGCGCGTTCGGGCTCATGATATCAACGGCTGGCCCAAGGTGGTTCGCCGGGATTTATGGCGGTCTTTGGGGATTTGTTCCAAAGACTGGTTTATTGACGCCGAGTTGATTCTTAAGCTTGCGGAAAGAGGCATTGGCGTTCTTGAGGTTCCTTTTTCCATGAAACCGCGGCTGGGCGGCGCATCGCACGTGACCTTTTCAACAGTATTTGAATTTCTTACGAATTTTTTGTTCTGGAAAATTACCGCCGGAAAACCGTGGAAATCAACCGGAGCAGCCGATGATCGGTAAAAAAAGAATTCTTATTACAGGCGCCGACGGCTTTTTAGGCACAGCCGTGTGCCGGAATTTGGAGGGCCGCAACGGCTGGACGTGCTATCTTTGCGTTGAATCGGTCCGAGCCGATCTTGGGTCCCGTCAATTCAAGTGCAATCTCCTGGATTTTAGCCAGGTTGAAAAGCTTATCGGTTATGCAAAGCCGAACCGGGTAATTCATCTTGCGGCCCGGACCCCCCAGTCTCCGGACGGAAAGCCCGCTAATTGGGGCGATAACTTGCGCATGACTTCAAATTTGGCCATCGCTCTAAGGCGCTGCGGGCCTGAGCGGATTATTCATGTTGGGACGGCGCAGGAGTACGGCGCAGCCGTTTGCGCTGAGGATCAGCCGGTGCAACCCATGAATCTTTACGCTTTTTCCAAAGTCGGGTCTTACGAGATCCTCCGGACCAGCGGTTTGCCGTTTGTCCATCTTCGCGCCTCCGTTCTTTACGGCCCTGGCCAGAAAGGGAGCTTTTTTATTCCTTCGTTGTTTCGCGCCGCGGTTGAAGCGAAAGAGTTCGCGACTTCTTCCGGAACCAAGCGGCGCGATTTTCTTTACGTTACGGATGCTGCCAATGCCATTTGCCTGGCTCTGGAGAAACGCCGCCTGCCCAGCGGAATTGCCATCAACATTGCCTGCGGGAAGTCCCACGCGTTGAGTCAGGTGGCTGATTATATTAAGAATCTTCTGGGTCCCGGGTTTCCAAAAATTATTTGGGGCGCGCTTGCCGATTCCTCGAGCGAACCCGCGTCGATTGAAGTGAAGATAAACAGGGCTCGGAAACTTTTGGGATTTTTTCCGGTTGTTTCTTTAAAAGAGGGTTTACGCGAGACCGCGATCTCTATCAATTTGGAGGGCCAGATTTGCGCCGGATGCTAGGCGCGAGGAGCGCGGCGTGCCCAGAGGGCACGTAAACGACGAGCAACGACGCAGCCGGTGCGAAGATGGGCCTCCCCGAAGGGCCAGGGCACTTTTGGGCTGCGACTTTGCCGAATTTTTCTTACGTAGTTTCCAACTACGCCGCGAAAAATTCGGCTTCGTCTCGCTCCAAAATTGCCCTGGCAAATTGATCATTAATTCCTTAACAGACCCTTAATGGCGATCGCCGCGAGGATAAAAAGCGGCCATAGTCCGGGCACGATATAGCGGTATTCCAAATGAAGGGGCAGGTGGGTAGCCCAATAGTAGATTGTCGTGGTGGCGATAAAAAGAAACAGTCTTCGTTCTTTTTTGCATACCAAGAAAGCCGCCAGGGCCGCGGACCACAAAAAAAGCGCCAGAATTTTAAGTCCAAAATGGGCCGTCGCAGCCAACGGATGGCCCCGAACATATTCCCCTAGGCTGCCCCCCGTATCCCGGCGGTGCTCGTGGGGCCCAGGGTATAGCGGTAAAAAGGTCGGCGCTAGAGATTTAGCGGCTCGTTTGGCGACGGCTTTAAAATACCAAAGAGGATTTTCCCGGATAATACGAATCGCTTCCTCCATGCAGAGACTGTTGAATTCAAGCGAAAGATAAGGATAATTATTGCCCTTGGCGTGGATAAACGCTTTCATGCCCTCATCGGTGCCTGGGATGCCCCAGGGGTTTGGAAAATCCCCGATCCCCGCCAAAAGGTTGCTGCCAAAAGCGGGCTGCATGATAAAAAATCGGCCGAAGACCGCGTAGTTGCGCATACCACAGGGCAACAGGGTGGCAAGCAAGACGCTCGCGCTGATGAAAGTGGCGATTATGGAACGTCCGGCGCCTATCAAGAGGCATAGAGGGACGATCCAAAAAAAAGGCAAAAGCGCTATGTCTGGTCGAAAGTTGGCATTAATGCCAAGGCAGGCGCCGACGGCGATCCACCAGCGCCATCTGTTCGAGCGAATGGCTTTCAGCGCGAACAGGAGGGCAAAAACATTAAGGGCGGAAGACGGCGCATCGTGCCCAGGCGCGAAGCTTAGGATGGCGGTCGGCGGCCAAAGCGCGTAGAAAGCGCCCGCCATGAGACCTGTGGCGGGACCCTTCAATTTCAAGCCAATCCAAAAAAGCCCGAAAGCGGCCAGGCTGTCAAGGAGCACGGTTAGAACTTGGGCGAAAATAAATTTCTTTTTTCCAAAAATCGTCCAAGTCGAAGCAAGAAGGATCGGATAACCTGGCATGCGGCCTAAATAAGGCTCCGGTTTCTCTGAAGGAGGGTCCCGAACGCTTTCTGGGTCGATAATGAGAGGTTTGCCTTCGTATTTACGGCTTTCAGCGTTCAATCGTTCGAGATATTCCTTGCTGATGGTAAACTCTCCGTATTTGAGGAGGTTTCGCGCTACGGCCGCGTGTTTTAAGGCCATGCCGGAGCCAAAGACGATATCTTGTTGATGGTATTTGCTTAACAATGCCAGTCGAAAAGCTAAAGCAAGAAAAAAAACCGCGATACCGAGGATAAAGGTTTTGCTGTGTTTCAATTTTTCCGGCGCAGATCTCCCAAGTTGGATATGAAGGTCGATGGGAGGTATCGGGTTGTTTGAATATCGCTATAGCCGCAGGACTCGAAAAGGTATCTCATTTCTTTTTCGGAATAACTGGCAAAGAAGGGCAGGTTTTTGCATCGTCTATAAACACAGTGAAGCAGCGAAATCAGATCCGTTCTTTTTTCGTTAAATGAAAATAAAAAATACGGCGCTTTTATGTCTTTCAGGAATTTCTTTATTTCCGCCGGTTCCAAGTATTCCAGGATGCCAAGTCCGGTTACGATATCGACGGGCTCTTTGATATGCGTTGAGCAGGAATCAGCGGTTGCCGCGAAAAACGCGCAGCGCTGCGCGAAACCCCTTAACTTCGCCTTTTGAGATGCCAGGGCGATGGCTTCATCGGACACGTCAACGCCGATGGCCTTGCTCGCGCCGTTGGCCAATAGTTCAAAGACAAAGTTGCCGCCCGCGCATCCAATTTCCAGCACTTTCTTGTCTTTGATATAGGGCTTGATCAGTCCCAGCGCCACGCGCCTGCGCTCCTGAATAGGTCTGCGGCCAAAGAACGCGGCCAACTTTTCAACGATCGAAAGATTTTGATACTCTTTCCCGTAACTCCTCTGTTCCCACCCAAGGGAAGATTTGCGCCAAAAATCAGCGATCGGTTTCATGGCTCGCCATCCTGCGGTTATCTGCAAAACTCACTGCTTTAAACCGATTTTGGACTCTACGATATAGAGCGGCCGACGCTTGACTTCATCGTAGGTGCGACCGATGTATTCTCCCAGCAATCCCAGGAAAAGGAGCTGGAGTCCCCCGAGAATAAGGACGCTGATGAGAAGGGAGGCCCAGCCGGTGGGCGATCTGTGGTTGAAAAAATGAGCGTAGACGGCAAAGCAGGCATAAATAAAACCCAGCAGGGAAACCATGGCGCCGAAAATAGTGGCCAGCCGCAATGGGTAATAGGAGAACGACAGCATGCCGTCCAAGGCTAAATTGAGAAGACTCCAGAAATTATATTTTGCCTCGCCGGCCGCGCGCGGAGCCGCCTGGTAAGGGATTGATATCTGGCGAAATCCCATCCAGACGATCAGTCCCCGGAGAAACCGGCGGCGTTCCTCAAACTTCGTCAGACAATCCAAGGCTTTGCGGTTGATGAGGCGGAAATCCGCGGCGCCGATTTCCAGGCGGATGCCGCCGAGGCTGTTGATCATGCGATAAGCGAATCGGACCGCGGCATCCTTGAGAAAACCCGCGCCTTCGGTATTTTGACGAACGGTGCAGACCACGTCATAGCCTTCCCGCCATTTGGCGACAAGCTGCGCGATTATGGCCGGAGGATGTTGCAGATCGCCGTCCATCGTGACGGCGGCTCGGCCTGAAGCTGCCTTAAGCCCGGCGGCGAAGGCGATTTGGTGGCCGAAGTTCCTCGAAAAACGGATCGATTTGACACGCGGATCTCCGGCATTAAGAGTTTTGAGAATATCGGGCGTTTTGTCCGCGCTTGCGTCGTCAACGAAGATGATTTCGAAATTTGGGTCGATTTTTTCCAGCACGGCGCTTAATTGCCTGTGGAATTCAGGCAGCACTTCTTCTTCGTTATAGACCGGAACAACCACGGAAATATTTGTGTTCATGGATTATCAACCTGTGCTTTTGATTTATGGTAGTCAATGATTCGTCGCAGGGTTTCTTCAAAGCTTATTTGAGGCTCAAATCCAATAAACTTACGGCTTTTGGAAATGTCCGGGACCCGTCTCTTGATATCTTCAAAGCCCTGCTCAAAAGCCTGTTCGTATGGAATGTTCTGTATCGGTGAAGAGCTTGTCGTGACTGTTTTGATTTTTTCCGCCAGTTCCTGAATGCTGATTTCCACGCCGCCTCCAATATTGAAAACCTGGCCGGCGGCCTGTTCTTTTGCAGCCAGGGCGCGCATAGCCCTGATTGTGTCGCGCACGTCCGTGAAACTGCGCGTTTGGCGCCCGTCGCCGTAGACGCTGATGGGCTCTTCGCGAAGAGCCTGAGTGACGAACCTTGGGATGACCATGCCGTATCTGCCCGTTTGACGCGGACCGACCGTGTTAAAGAATCGCATGATAATGACGGGTAGGCCTTTTTCTTTAAAGTAAGCCAACGCCAAGAATTCATCGATGGCTTTCGAGCAGGCGTAGCTCCAGCGTGATTTTATAGTTGGTCCCATAATCGTGTCGTCATTTTCCGAAAGTGTAATCCGTTCGCTTTTACCGTAAACCTCAGACGTGGAAGCGATGAGGACTTTTTTGAGGCCTTGGGCCGCGATTTTTAAGACCTGAAGGGTTCCGGCGACGTTGGTCTCGATGGAGTCGATTGGGTGATCTATAATGCGGCGCACGCCGACGCTGGCGGCGAGATGGAAAACGACGTCGCAATTTTCGACGAGGGGCGAAAGAAGGCCGCTGTCCAGCACCGAGCCCCAACAGACGCTCAGATTGGGATGGTGTTCAACCGCTTTTAGATTGTCTTTACTTCCCGTTGACAAGTCGTCGATGACGCTGACTTGCCAGCCCTCACTCAGGAGCAGTTCCGCCAAATGGGAACCGATGAATCCTGCGCCGCCTGTGATTAGTGCCCGCATTAGAGCCGGAAAATTTTCTGCCGGCCGGACTTGATGCTGCCGGTGGCGTTTCTTGTGTCAAATATCAATCGGGCGTGCCGCGCGACCCAGTCCCAATCGTAGGAATCATGGTCGGTGTGAATGAGAACACAGTCGGCGCCGGACAGGGTTTTTTCGGTCAGTTTGACCGAGCGCAGGGTTCCGAAATTTGTCGGCATTTCCGGGAAATAAGGGTCATGGTAGGCGATTTCAAAACCTTCTTCCCGCAAGACGTCGAATAGTTTGTAGGCCGAGGAATTGCGCAGGTCGTCCACGTTTTTCTTGAACGTCGTTCCCAGGATGAGAATTTTCCGCGCCAAGGCGTTTTGGCCGCGCAGCCGCAGGATGCGCTGGAGTTTGCGGACGACAAAGTAAGGCATATTCGAGTTGACTTCGGCGGCCAAGTCGATGAAATTGGTGTAAAAATCGCATTCTTTGGCTTTCCAGGAGAGATAAACGGGGTCCACCGGAATGCAATGGCCGCCGACGCCCGGGCCGGGCCGAAAACTCATGAATCCGAAGGGTTTTGTCGACGCCGCCGCGATGACTTCCCAGACATCAACTTTCATGCGGTCGCAAAGCATCGCCAATTCGTTGACGAGGGCGATGTTGACGTTGCGGAAAATGTTTTCCAAAAGCTTGGACAGTTCGGCGACACGGGGGCTGGAGACTGCGATGACCCGTGGGACGATTGCCGAGTAGAAAGTCAAAGCCGCTTCGCGGCAGGCGGGTGTGAGTCCACCGACCACTTTGGGAATGTCCTGAACCTTAAAATTCCGATTTCCGGGGTCAACGCGTTCCGGCGAATAAGCCAGATGAAAATCCCGGCCGCCTTTGAGTCCGCCGGTGGTCAGTATCGGCAGCATGAGTTCTTCGGTCGTTCCGGGGTAGGTTGTGGATTCGAGAATGACCAATTGCCCGCGGCGCAGGCGTTTGGCGATTTCTTGCGTGGCGCAGACGACCGGTGTTAGATCCGGCTCGCGGTTTTTGTTAAACGGCGTCGGAACGCACAGGATCAGGATATCGCAGTTTTTGATTTTTCCCCAATCCGGCGTCGCCAAGAATCGTTTTATTTGGACAAGTCCCGAAAGTTCTTTCGACGGCACGTCTTGAATGTAGGATCGGCCTTGGTTGATCTTTTTTATTCGTTCGTGGTCCAAGTCAAAGCCGATGGCCTTGAATCCCTTGCCGGCCGCAAGACATGCCAACGGAAGACCAACATAGCCCAGCCCGACGATGCCAACGACGGCATGGTGGGACTTGATTTTGTTGATAAGCGTTCCGTTCGTGTCCCTATCCGGTTTTCCCGCTTTTGAGTGTACCATGTTAATGTTTGCCAAAAATACGCGTTTAAGCTACATCCGAGAACCGTTTATATTCGAGAGGGAACTTCGATTTCGCTTGAATGCAATCATTCATTTCCCGTTCCCTGTCAGGGTGATTAAAGTAAGTTTTGGGGGCGTTTTGATCAAGGGCGATGCCTTTGTTTGCCGCCGGCATTCCCGGGTGAACCATAATTTCAACAATGCCCTCCGGGGGATTTTTCAGGAGTTCGGGCATGAAACGGCTGGTTTTTCCCGTATAAAGCACGGAAGCAAGGTGGTTGATCACGGGGTGGCTCGCGGGCATGAATTTTCTGTCGCACCGCGTCAATAGGCCGAGCACAACATGTTTGATGAGTCCGCCGTTCATCAAGAGAACCGGCAGATCCCCGGCTTTGATATATCGCCGGCCTATATCATCGGCGATTCTGACGAAAGCGATTCCGCGCGCCTGGGCGGCTTTCAGGACCAATCGGAAAATGGCCGGAATCATGTGGACGTGGCGTTCGCTGTTGATGTGATCGGGCCGGACGCCGTCTTGCGTCAGACGGTCAAGCTGGGCGTTCAGTTCCATTCCGATTTGCTCTAAAAGCGCCGGTTGGCGTTGTCGGCTCAGCGCCCACAATAGTGATGTGAAATCCCAACGAAAGAAGCCTTGCCCGTTGATCAGCAGCGGCACGTTTCGTGCCGGCGAAACAGGTTTTCCGACGGTTAAAGTGAAATGGAGTCCGATGCCCAGGCCGGGGGCCTGCTCGACCGTGTTTTTCAGGGCGTCACGATAAAAAAGCGTGGTCGCGAGGATGCTGGCGCTGGTGACGATCCCTTCCTGGTGGGCGCGCAAAATACCCGAATTGGCGCCGGGACAGGCGCCCAAGTCATCAGCGTTGACAATAACAATTGTTTTGGGCATCAGGCAAATCGTGACTACTCAGTCCCCCCCCTCCGTCATTCCGGTGTAAACCGGAATCCAGATTCTGTTGTCTGGATACCGGTTTACGGCGGTATGACGAGAAGGCTGAGCGGTTACGGCAAATCTCCTAATGACCAATGACGCGCCAGAGAGCGTAAGAGTTATTCGAGTAAATCTTGTGAACTTGCGGGTCCTGCGCCGCGATCGCGTGATCGCTTTTTGTCAGGAAGAAGGGGGCGTTAAATCTTCTGCGTAATCGAACGAAGTCTTCCGCTCGAAAGTCATCGTAACCACTTAACGCGTCGCGAACTGTTTTATTTTTTTGTTTTCTATCCGGATAAAATCCCTCGGCCCATGTGTTGAATGTGTCGTAAAGGGGCTCCCGTTTGGCAAGAAATCTGAATGTCACGGCAGGCTCGAGATTGGGATCAATCACAAAGCCCAACGGCTGTTTCGGGGTATGGGTTTGAACCCACCGGCACAAATCCTCCCATTCCGGCGTCGTGTCGGATATTCTCCACAGATCGGCCCAACCCCCATGGAATATGATTGTTCTCGCGCCGAACGCCAAAAAGATGAAAATAAAATATACGGCTGATATCCTGGCCAACGCCGCTCTGGCGCCCTGCTCATCCGCTTTGTTCCTGTAAAATCTCCGGAGAATATAAGTCAACAGCGCCATGGCGGCCAGGAGACCCGACAATGCCGCTATTGACCAGAATTTGCCGAGGGAAACCAGCTGATACCACGGACTTCTTCCGTAAAAAATGCCCACGGAAAGGGCGAATACGAGCGCCGGAGCGCACCATAACGGCGTCTTGGTAAAATCGGGACTGTGCATCAGATAACCTATTGCAATCACCGGAAAGAAAATATTCGCGCAATACAGACCCCTATCCAAGCTCAATTGAAGTAAACCTTCCCAGGAAGTAATGGCAATGGCCGCGTACCATATAAAATACAGAAGCATAAATCCTCCAATCGAAAAGTATAGAGTTCGCTCCCAATCGGCAGCCCATCCAGATCGCAATCTGAAAAAAATCAAAATAAACAGCGGCCAGTAGGCGGGAGAAAATATTACGCTCTTAAATAAACTTGCCGTCACGAGTGGAGTACTCGCCGATTTCGTAAAGAGAGATCCCGGGGAGCCGCCGTCCAGCAGTGCGAAATGAGCCGTCGAGGCCAAAACGGCCATCGCGCATGCCAAGCCCACAATCATTGCCGTCAGTATGCGCCGCTGCGCGGGACGGTCTTGTTGGAGGGCATAGAGCGAGGCGATAAGAAGGGGGCCAAGGCCGCAAGGGGGATGGATCATTAAGGCCGTCGCGCCGCAAAGGGCGCCGCGCCAGGGGCGATCGGTAACGCAATACCATATGACGGCCAATCCCAGAGCCATTCCCGCCAAATGAGGACTCATTTGCGAACTTAAGGTGCCGTACGCGGCGTAATGCACTGATCGGTTAAATGCCACAATCACCGAAGTCACAAGCGCGCATCCAATGTCTTTAAAAAGCAGAAAAGAAAACCGGAAACCTATATGCACAATGGCGGCTGTAAATAAGACGTGTCCCAAAAGCAGCAGCGCCGTCCAGCTGATGCCCGTCATGCCTACGATCATGGCGAGTATTTCGTCGAAAAGGGTGTATGTCGTCATGTGGCGGGTCACCACTTTGTCGGAATAGAGGTCGGGCTCAAGATGATCCTGCGCCGCCACAAGCGTCGTTAAAAGCGTGCCGGATGTCCGAGCGCTGACGTTTTTGTGGTTGTTAACAAACAGAGAGAAAAACGCTATGGCGAGAATAAAGCTTGCGTAAGCGAGCTTCTTCTGCCAAGCGGCCGCGAAGGATTCCATCGTCATTTTCGGGACGGGCACAAGGCCGGTTTGATCAAAACGAGATACGCGATTTTGAGCATTTCCAGGAAAAGTTTCGGATTCTTGATTCTTTTCAGGTAGGTAAAAATAATCCTCGGTCTGAAGTAGAATTCAAGGCACGCTTTCCTGTGGTATTTTTCCAGCGTCTCTTTCGTTAAGCCGTTCGGAACAAAATTGACTCTGTATTCGCACAGTTTTCGCCAATCATTTTCGAAACTTCCGTATTGGCGGGCCGTTTCATAGAGTTCCGAGCCGGGCAGGGGCGTTAAGAAACTGAGTTGAAAATCGTCCAAGTCGAGTTCTTTGATGAATTTGATGGTTTTTTCGATCGTCGCCGGCGTTTCCGAGGGCGATCCGATGATAAAGAATCCCAGCGCGCTGATGCCCGCCTCTTTGGTCCATCGGACCGATTGCCCGGCCTGCTCCAAATTGATGCCTTTCTTATAGAGGTTGACGATTTCCTGAACCCCGCTTTCGATGCCGTATTGAATTTGCCAGCAGCCCGCCTTTTTCATCAGGCGCAATATTTCGGGGTTGACGTGGTCTATTCGTGCCAGACAGCTCCAGGACAAATCCCAATCTTCACGTATCAAAGCTTGGCATATTTGAGTCAACCGGCCCCTAAATGTTGTGAACGTGTCATCTTTAATGTGGATATCTCTAATGCCGTAGTGAAAATGCAGGTGCCTGATCATCTTAAGAACGTAGTCGGCGCCAAACGCCCGGCAGGCGTTGCCGAAGACTTTTCTGTCGCAAAAAGTGCAGTGTCCGGGGCATCCCCGTGTGGTGACCAGCGAAGCGGAGGGTATTTTTTTGACGTTTTGCGCCGCCGAGCGGTAATATTTGGGCAAGGACGGTAACAAATCCCACGCGGGCATCGGCAGCGAATCTAAGTCCTTGATAAACTCCCGGCGATCCGTCAGCTGGACGGTGTTCTGTTGTCTAAAAACGATGCCTTTGACCTTCTCCAAAGGGCCGTTCTCGCCGAGCGTTTTGAGCAAATCGACGATGGTCGCTTCTCCTTCCGCGATGACGCCGATGTCAAATTGCGGAAACGCCGACATCGTCTCTTCGGGGACGGCCGTGACGTGAGGGCCGCCGACGATCGTGATTGCGGCGCTGTTTTGTTCTTTGAGTGTTTGTGCGAGTTTGGCCGCGTGATGAATGGCGATGGTGCTTGATGTAATGCCGATGAATTTCGGATTGCGGCTTAAAATTTCCGCGGCCGTTTCTTTAATGTTGAGTTTTAAAGCTTCCGAGTCAACGATCGTTGTTTCAAAACCATGTTCCCTGGTAACGGCTGCGAGATGGCATAGGCCCAGCGGCGGCAGGCAGCTGCCTCCCGCGCTAAGAGCGCCGTATCGTTCTTCCTGGCTGATCGGCGGATTAACGAAAACAATCCCCC
>JACQWW010000223.1 GCA_016209025.1 Elusimicrobiota bacterium
GGGTGAGGGTCAGATGACCCCTTCGCCTTTTTTGCTTCAAAGATGGTCTGAATAAGGGCTTGGGCTTGGTTTTCCTCGGATGTGTTTAGTTCCTGGGAGGAAATCTCAACAGCTTTAGCCTCTTCGTTATGTTTTATTGCGGCCAGAGCTTGGCTGGGGATGAGTTCGATGACAAGAAGAAAAGAAAGCAGAAGGCTTAGAAAACGGGAAAATATTGTTTGTTTTATTTTGTGTTTTATCTTGGGCATTTATGTTCTTGGTATTATAAGCAGCCGGCGGTTTTTCTCCTAGGGTCTTTTGGACTGAAAAATTGGGACCAAAGTCTCATGCAAAGGCATTGCATGAAAAAGGCATTTTAACGAAATGGGGATTTCACTATACCGTCAAAAAATAGCAGGGGCTATTAAAGGAGTATCCGTCCCAAAACGCCGGCGGCAATGGCGATGAAAGCGCCGCCAGCCCAGGCAAGATTGGGCGGCATACTGACCGGGGCTTTAAAATGAACCGCCGCTATCCTGGGCACAAGCAGACCGACGATCATCAAGGCCGTTGCCGCGCGCAAATCAGGCACCAGCAAAACAGAGGCAAAAGCGATAGCGCGCTCAATAATGGCCGTATATTTTTCCGGCCCCGACGGATAGGAACGGTCATAAAAATCTTTCTCGATAAAATAAAACAAAACCACGGAGAAATGCGTGGCCGCCACAGCCAAAACGCCGATGATCGGCCAAAGTTCAGGAATGATTTCCTGAAAATCGCCGTCCGGCCTCACGCCAAAAAAAATAAAGATTATGCATAAATGCGCGAACTGATCCCACAAAAAATAAAGGGTGCTGTCAGGCACGTTGTATTTTTTTATGGTATGAACCCGCAGAATGTCTTCGAGATAATGAAAAATCGTAATGAAGCATATAGCGGCCAGCCCGTTGATTGGTATTCCCAGCGGTTTCAGCCAGACATCGAAAAGATAAGGATAAATGGCGATAGCGGAGACAACCGGGTGCGTCATGCAATGAACAAACATGCCGGCTTGGCTTGAGCGTTTCCAGTCGTTGATGAAATTAGATTGCAGGGTGAAATCCGCTAGAAAATGGGCAAAAACCAGCCGCCAAAAAATAATCACTTTATTTTTCCGTCAGATTGATGACAAAATTATCCTTGACGCCGAGCTCAAGCAGTTTCAGATACCGCTCGGCCGCCGGATCCTTGGCGCGTCTGTCGAGATAATCCCAGAATCCTTTCTTGGCCTCTTCAAAATTTCCGGACCGCATGGCCGCCAGGGCCTTTTCCCAAACCGGCAGGGACTCAAGGCGATGGTCGGCCTTGCCGTTTCTTTTGCCGATCAGCTCAAAAATTTTGACCGGGGTTTCCTTGCCGACCACGCGCACGTCGCCGATCTCCCTGGCCGCGATATTATCCCTGGAAACCTCGTAAACCGATTCTGAAGCTAAAATCGAAGTTTTAAAAAATTTATTGGCTCCTTCCAGGCGGCTGGCAAAATTGACATTGTCGCCTACCGCCGTATAGCTGAAACGGGCGGCGGAACCCATGTTGCCGACAATCATGTAACCGGTATGAATTCCAACCCTCACCCTGATAGGGATTGCTTCGCCGGCGCTCATCTTTTCGATATTTTCCTGGATCTCCAAGGCGGCCAGGCAGGCGGAAACCGGATGCTGGGACTGTTCAAAAGGCGCGTTCCACAAAGCCATCACCGCGTCTCCGATAAATTTATCCACCATTCCGTCATACTTTAAAATGACATCCGTGAACATAGTAAGATACTTATTGAGAAGTTTTGTCAGCTCCTCCGGCGGCGTTTTTTCCGAAATAGTGGTGAAACCCTCAATATCTAAAAATAAAACAGTCATCAGGCGTTTTTCCCCTCCCAATTTCATAGCATCGGGATTTTCCACCAGGAGCGCCACAACCTTAGGCGAAAGATACTGGCCGAAGGTCGAGCGGATCCAGCGTTTTTCCTTTTCTTCGACCGCGACCCGGTAAAGGGTCACGGCCGCCAGAACTAAAAAGCTGGAAAGAAAGGGCGCGAGGATATGAAAAACGATATTTTGGTACACGAAAAGATAAACCGATGTTCCAAAAAGACCGAGAAAAACCGCGGCCAAGACAACGAAATTGACGCCGGCCGAATAGCGCTCCAAAGAAGCAGCCAGGAGAAAACCGATGCCGATAATCAAGATAAATGTCAAGAAACTGCTTAAGACCTTTAAATAATTACCCTCTAATAGATTGCTTAATGCATAAAGATGGATGCCGACCCCGGGCGTTTTCGGCTGATAAGGAGTCGGATGATGGTCATAATAACCGGTGGCGGTTGAATCGATAAAAATAATGGCGCCTTTAAGAAGCTTTTTTTCTTCGGGTTTGAGCCGTTTGGCGATGATGTCCGCGATGGGAAGGCGCCGGTACGGCTCGTCAATGATGACCTTCTGCCCCTGGGTGATCGTTTTGATGATACCCGGGAAATTGATTTGAACTTCATCGGGATAATTGCCGGCGAATTTATCCGCGTTGATGCCCTTGAGCGCGGCAAAAGCCTCGGCGCCCAGGGAAAGCGCGATCTCGCCGGAGGCGGTGCGCTTGGCAAGAAACGTCCGGCGCCGCGTGCCGTCGGAATCATTGGACAGCTCGATTTTACTGCCTTCGATTTTATTATCGTCAACAAAAGCGACTCGCGTTCCCACGGCTTTTAATTTTTCAAACGGCATCATCTGGCGGACCGTGATGATGCCGCTTTTTTCTGCTGCCCCGACCTCTTCATAAAAACAATGGATGGTACGGTCTTTCCAGCGCCGCGTGGCCGCGACCAAGGCGGCGTCCTCTTCGGGAAAACGCTTGTCCGGTTCGGGAAAAAGCACGTCAAAAACCACCAAGCCGGCTCCGTTTCGGAACAACTCGTCAATTAATTTTGCGTAGACGCTTCTGGGCCAGGGAACATTGCCGATCTCTTCGATGGATTTATTGTCAATAGCCGCCAGCATCAGCCGCTCGTCAATAGGCTGGATTCCCCAGACAACCAGCCTTAAATTAAAAAGGAAATCAAGATAACTGTAATCAAGGCCCCGCAGAAGGCCGGCCAAATAAAGAAGGCGGACAACGGCTATGATCGGCGCGGCGATGAAAAGCCGGGCTTGGTGCTTTTTGCCGGCGCGCTTGACTGCGGGCGCAGAACCACCCTCCCGGCCTTTTTCGCGCCAAAAAAATAACTTTTCGGACAACTTTAATGCCATTTTATCCCAACCGCTTTTGCGGTCAATACTTAAAAAGTTTAACCTGGGTTTTTGATTTACGCAATAGGCAATGGGGTCAGGTCTTCATTTGTCACTTGTTGGCAAGAACTACATGGCGGCCACAGTTTGTTGTAACAAGTGACAAATGAAGACCTGACCCCATTGCCAAATGTTTAAACCTTACACTTCATGCGCTCTTCGACGGTTTTACCGATCAAGGTCAAATCATCAATCACCGTCACGCCGAGACCGCGCATGGCCTCGGATTTGGCCGCCGCGGAATCGCGGCTGCCCTCCATGATGGCGCCGGCATGGCCCATGCGTTTTCCTTTGGGCGCGGTCTTACCGGCGATAAAAGCGAAAAGCGGTTTTCTCTTTTTAAGCGTCGTGCTCCAAAAATTCGCCGCGTCCTCTTCCATGGAACCGCCGATTTCACCGATCATAAGAATAGCCTCGGTTTTCGTATCCTGGTCAAACAGTGCCAAAATCCGGCTGAAATCCGTTCCCGGGACAGGGTCGCCGCCGATGCCGACCACAGATGAAACACCGAGCCCTGCCATGGCGATCTGATGGGCCGCTTCATAAGTCAATGTCCCTGAACGCGAGACAATGCCTATAGAGCCCGGCGGCGCCACATTGGGCGGTATTATCCCCAGGCGCGCTTCGCCCGGCACGAGAATGCCGGGGCAATTGGGCCCGATAACGGTCACCGGCTTTCCGGCGATAAATTTTTTGGCGCTGATCATGTCGCGGACCGGCACTCCCTCGGTAATGACGACGACCAGGCCGATGCCGGCCTCTGCCGCCTCGCAAACCGCCTCGAACGTGCCGGCCGCCGGCACAAAAAGAACGCTGGCGTCAATCGGTCCGGCCTCCTTGACGGCTGTCTCGACCGTCTCAAAGACCGGCACGTTTAAAAATCTCTGCCCGCCTTTGCCCGGGCTGACTCCGGCCACCAGGCGCGTGCCGGCTTTTTGCGACAATTCCGCATGAAAAGCCCCGGCTTTGCCGGTAATGCCTTGAATGAGAACCCGAGTATTTTTATCCGCCAATATCGCCATTTAAATTACCTCCCTTACATAAATTCCCCGCGGGAATTTCTGAAGTCTTAAGTCTGAAGCTTGAAGTATGAAAAAAATCAGACTTCATTCCCCGTTTGACTTTTTGCTGATTTCGCAAACCGACTTGACAGCGCCGGAAAGATCGGCATGCACTTGAACCATACTCATTTTCGCCTTCGCTAATATTTCCCGCGCCTTATCAACGTTAGTTCCCATAAGCCTGGCTACCAGCGGCACGCGAAGCTTGGCCTTAGAGTCGGCCTCGATCAAGGCCTCGGCGATAAGATCGCAGCGGACAATGCCGCCGAAAATATTGACGAAGATGGCCGTGAGATTCTTGTCGGAAAAAAGCAGTTCAAAAGCGCCGCGCATTTGATCCTTGTTGGAACCGCCGCCCACGTCAAGAAAATTGGCCGGGGCCTGGCCATGGCTTTGCAATAAATCCATGGTGGCCATGGCTAAACCGGCTCCGTTGACCAAACAGCCGATTTTTCCCCCGATGGGAATATAGGAAACATCCAAATTTTTGGCTTTTCGTTCCAAAAATCCCAGCAGGGAAAGATTCTGCTTGTAAAGCTCCTGATTTTGGGGCTGTCTGAAAAGCGCGCTTTCATCCAGGCTGATTTTGGAATCAAGAGCCGTGAAACCGGCCGCGGTCATGGCTAAGGGATTGATTTCCAGGAGAAAAAGCTCTCTTTTCATGTAGGTGGCCGCGACTTTTTTGGCAAGGCCGATGAAATCATTAACCAATTCCGGCGGAATTTCAAGAGGCCCGGCTGCCAGGCGGCGAAGTTTATACCCCGCCGCGCCGGTCCAAGAATCAACGGGAACCTCGTGAAGCTCGCCCGGCCGCTCCCGGGCGATTTGCTCGATTTCCATGCCGCCGGCTTTTGAAATAAGCAAGACCGGATGGCCGCGCCTCCTGTTTAAAACCGCCGCAAGATAATACTCCCGCAAAATGGCGATTTTTTCGGCGACCAAAACGCACTCAACGCGCACGGCTGCGCCGCCTGATTGATAAGTGGAGAGCTTTGACCCCAGCATTTCTTTGGCTGCGGAGCGGGCTTGCTTGGCGCTTTTAACGATCTTGATGCCGCCGGATTTGCCCCGTCCGCCGGTCGTCACCTGGGCTTTGACCACGTAGCCCGAAGGAAACATCCGCTCCTTGATTTTGACGAGATCGCGGGACGTTTTGATTACCACAGAACGCGGCGTGCGCACCCCGCAGCTTTCCAAAACCTCTTTGGCTTGATACTCAAGTAGATTCATTTTTCCTCCTCGCTGCTTATTCCAGCATGTAATCTTCAAAAGGAATTTTCTGGGCCGTCAATTCCTGTTTCCATAGCTCCTTGGCCTGGACCATTTTTTTGCGCGAGAGTTTCACCCAGCGCGACTCCGGCGGCGAAAAAAGCTCCACTGCGGTCTGATACCAGATATAGGCGTACTTGACCGGGCTTTCTTTCAGTTTTTCGTCGCGATCGAACTGAGCCAGCTCCAGGCGCTTTTTATATTCATCCTGGGAAATCCGCCCTTTTTAAAGATAGCGGTCAAGCTCTTTTTTCCAGCCTTCATACTCCTGCTCGATCGAGGCGCGCTTTTCTTCGGGATCATGGTGCCAGCGCATGTATTTTTCGCCTTGCAAAAAAGCCTCGCGGCCGCGCAGCCATAAATCCCCGAGCACCAAGCCATAAACCGCCATCAGACATCCGACGGCCAATAAAATTTTTTTTAAGACGGATTTGGGAACTGGCGATGAAGTCGGCGATGGGGTCAGGTCTTCTGCTTTCCGAAGACCTGACCCCATCGCCTTTTCGGCTATTTTACCGGCGGCGACGTTTTTAAAATAGTATGAACCCGCGTGGAAAGAATCGCGGTATTCAACGGCTTTTCCATGAAATCAACCACGTTGGTTTCACCGCGGATAAGCTCCTGAGTAGAACGGTCGGTGTAGCGTCCCGTAAAAACCACAATGGGAATTTTTCCGGTGTCCGGCTTTTGAAGCCGCCGTAAAACCTCAAAGCCGCCGTAGCGCGGCAGCATAAGGTCCAATAAAATCAAATCAGGCAGTTCGATGTCGGCGAATCGAAGGGCTTCCTCGCCGTCCCTGGCCACCACGACCCGGAAACCTTCGCGCTCCAAGACAAACTTCAAAAGTTCGCAAATGGAGTCGTCATCATCAACGACCATGACTTTTTTATTGTTATTATCGGCCATGATAAGTTAAGTTTAGGAAATTTTTTAGAATTATATGCAATAGACCCAATGCCGCTGAAAATTGTTCTTGCCTTATCCGCTTTTAAAACCAGCCTGTCGGCTGTAGACGCATGCCGGGCCGCGGAAATAGGCTTGCGCCAGCGCCTGCCTGAGGCCAAAATCATTCATCTGCCCATGTCCGACGGCGGCGACGGCCTTCTTGACGCCCTGGAAGCTCATCTTTCCACGCAAAAAATAAATCTTAAAGTTACCGACGCGCTGGGGACCCCGGCTGAAACCGAATATCTCCTGACAAATTTAGACTCGAAAAAGACCGCTTTCATTGAAACGGCAAAAATCTGCGGTCTGGCCCAGGTGCCGCCCATGCGGCGCAATCCCATGCTGACCACCTCTTACGGAGTGGGCGAGGCCATCCGCCATGCCGCAACGCAAAACGTCAAAATGATTTATGTCGGCCTGGGAGGAACAGCCACCCAGGACGGCGGCAGCGGCCTGGCCCAAGCCATCGGCGCCAAGCTTCTGGATCAATATGGAAAACCGATAGGCTTCGGCTGTGCCTGGCTGGCGGCCCTGCATAAAATCGTCACGGCTAAAATTGATTCCAGGATAAAAAAAATCTCATTTTACGCCCTGAACGACGTGACCAATCCCCTCCTCGGTCCAAAGGGCACGGCGCATATTTTCGCGCCCCAGAAAGGCGCTTCACCTGAACAGGTTAAAGCCATTGAAGCCAATTTAAAGCGCCTTGCCTCGACAGCGGCGCGCGATCTTAAAATTGACATGGCCAAAATTACCGGCGGCGGAGCCGCCGGCGGCCTGGGGGCCGGCTTGGCCGCTTTCTGCCAGGCAGTCATGATGCCGGGCGCCCAAACGGTTCTTGATATCATCGGAGCCGGTAAAATCATCGAAGCCGCGGACTTTGTTTTTGTCGGCGAAGGAAGTCTTGACTATCAAACCCTTTTCGGCAAAGCGCCGCAAGCCATCTGCGGCCTGGCGCGCCGGCTCAACAAAAAAACCTTGGGCATTTTCGGCCAAATCAGTCTGGATAAAACGAATATCACCAAAAATTTAGGACTCACAGGCTGGAAAAGCCTTGAAGAATTGGCCCCCGATAAAGAAACGGCTGTCCGCAACGCCTCAAGCTATATGATCCAGGCCGCCTCGGTTCTAGCCGATGACATCATAAAATGATAAAGATAAAGGATAAAGTATCCGCCAAAGGCGGATCCGCCTCTGGCGGAGAAGGTATAAAGTGGATATGACAGAAAATTGCAGAATTCTGGTGATCGAAGACGACCCCGACGTCTTTGAACTGCTCGATACCATCTTCCAACAAAAAAAATACCAAGTTCAAATCGCAAAGAACGGCATGGACGGGCTACGATCGGTCAAAGACTGGAAACCGCACCTGGTGATCCTGGACATTATGATTCCCCGTATGGATGGCTTCAAGGTTCTCGAATCGATACGTCTGATGAATCTTGTTCCCAGAACCAAAGTGCTTGTTTTAACAGCCTTGGGACAGGTGGCTTACATTGACAAAGCCATGGCCCTTGGAGCGGACGCCTACGTAGTCAAGCCCTTCGACATGCAAAGGTTTCTGGGAAAAGTCCAGACCCTTTTAGACAACCACTGATAGATTGGGCTAATTGGGCTAATTGAGCGGATTGGGTAGATGGTATTTTTCCCTAACCCAATCTGCCTAACTTATTATCGGTAGTTTTCAAACTGCAGTTCGACGTCGTAATTCGCGCTTTTAAGCATGCCCATGATGGCCTGAAGCTCATCTTTAGATTTTGAGCTGACCCGCAGATGATCGCCCTGAATCGAGGCCGTGGCCTTGCGCCCGGAGGCTTTGACGGCCTGAGCCATGGCCTTGGCCTTTTCCGTGGCAATCCCCTGAGTGATTTTCACCTTCTGCCTAAGGCTGGCGCCTTCGGCTTTTTCCGGAACGCCGAATTCAAAATTTTTAAGCGAAACCCCCCGCTTGATCAAGCGGGTTTTCAGAATATCGGCGACAGCGCGCAGTCTTCCTTCGTCTTCGCCGGCCATGGTCATCTCGCCGGTCTTTTTGTCCAGGTCAACGCGGGCAATGCTTCCTTTAAAATCAAAGCGGTTTAAAATCTCCTTCATGACCATATTGACCGAATCCTCAACCGCTTGAAGATTAACCTTGCTTACCACGTCAAAAGAAAATTCCTGCGCCATACGATCCCTCCCCTTCGTCATTCCCGCGAAAGCGGGAATCTAGAAATTGAGCCATGAGCTCATTTTCCTAAAAAAAGCCGATATAGCCAAGTTCTTATCCCATCAAAACCAATGCCTGCCAAAAAGGCGGTGGGCCAGACCAGGGGCAGGACAAATCTCAGTTCAACGCCGCTGCCCGGCCGGATTTGATCGAGCGGCAAAATATAAGCGACCGGAAATAAAACCGCCAAAAGGAAAATGCCCATCCGCCAATCGCGGCATTTGATTAAAAAAACAAAACCTGCCGCCATTAGAGGAATCGCCCATAAAGCTCCCTGCCAAATCCTGGGAAGATACCAGACGAAACCTAAAACATAACCCTTGGCCCAGCGCAAAATCATCCGGGGCAGCCCCTCTGAAACGAAAAATTTCCCCCACGAACCGGCATTGCCGGCCGGCGCATTAGGGGCGCCGCCTGCTTGCCCCGGCGAGTCAAACGACGCGCCGCTTTCCACGGCTGATTTGCGCTCAACCCAGTAGGCGGCATGGCCGCGGTGGCTGGAAAAAAACCGGCCGTAATTGATTTTCTGCATGACAAGATAAGGCGCCGTCAAAATGAAACAAACAACCAGCGCCTTGACCGGCTGCGCCCAGCGGCCGCCGCGGCGGCCGCCCCGCAAATCCCACAACAAACATAAACCCACCGCGATCATCCCCTCCAATCTGATCAAGGCCGCGGCGCCGGCCGCCAGCCCCAGAACCCAAGGCCTGATTTTTGCCAA
>JACQWW010000234.1 GCA_016209025.1 Elusimicrobiota bacterium
CGGCAGATTGCCTACATAGAGTCTTTTTCCCATTTCTTTTTTCTCTCCTTTTACTTCTACAGCAACCGCAAGCTCAATGCCCTGGCGCTCGCGCGTCATCCGGCAACGAGCCTGCTTTAAACCATTATCATATATTTCACGTCCCTAAACCGCATTGAGCATTAAACAACGTCGGATCAAGACTTATCCAATTGCGCGGCCTTAGAAAAAAACCGCGCTGACAATTGCTAGACTTGCGGATTATGCGTGTTGGAATTTTAGGACTGTCCGGGGCCGGCAAAAAAACGCTCTTTCGTCTATTGACCGGCGGTTCAGCCGCCGCCGTCACTCCTGCAGGACTGCCGGGTATATGTAAAGTGCAAGATCCGAGGGTGGATATTCTAAGCCGCATATACAACCCCAAAAAAACCACTTACGCCCAAACCGACCTTTTACTTTTGCCCGACGCCGAAAAAACCGAGGGTAAAGCCCCTTGGCTTGAAGAGGTCCGCAAATTAGACGGCCTGATCTGCGTAGTGCGATCCTTTAACGATGAGACTGTTTTCCATCCGCAGGGATCGGTTGACCCGAAGCGCGACATTGCCGAACTGCTTTCGGAGCTTTTGCTCTCCGACATGGTTTTTCTTGAAAAAAGACTCGAACGTCTGGCTGATGAGATGAAGGCGAAGCGCACCGCCGACAAAGAAAAAGAATTGGAGATGGTGAAAAAACTTTTAGGAGAGCTTGAAGCCGGCAACGCCGTAAACACCGCGGCTTTTTCCGAGACCGAACGCCGGATACTATCCCCGTATCCATTCCTTTCCAATCGAACGGCGATCGTGGCGGTCAACATCGCGCAAGGCGCCGCCATTGATGACTTGGGGAGCTGGGTCAAAAAAAACTACGGCCAAAGAACCGTCCTAACCGCTCTTGACGCGAAACTTGAAAGCGAAATCGCCGACATCTCGGACGAGGCTGAACGCAGGGAATTTCTGCAAGGTCTCGGCATCGCCGAGCCGGCCACCGCCCGGCTGACCCGGGTTATTTACGACGCCCTGGGACTTATGTCTTATTTTACGGTGGGCACGGACGAGGTCAGGGCCTGGACAGTGCGCAAAAATTCCAGCGCTCCGGAAGCCGCCCGGGCCATTCATTCGGCCCTTGAGCGCGGATTTATCCGCGTCGAAGTGATGGCCTACAAGGATTTGATCGAACTCGGCAGCGAAGAAGCCGTCAAATCAGCCGGGAAATGGTCTCTCAAAGGCAAAGACTACGTCGTTCAAGACGGCGACGTTCTCTCGTTTCGCTCCGGAACTTAAAAAGCGGCCCGGCGGGGGGCGCGGGGAACAAAATCCGGGCTAACCGGCTGCATTCGCGCCCTTGTTTCCCAATCAGGACAGTCCTTTAAGCCATGGCGGCTATGATTTCATCTATGGGAATAATGGCGAATCCGGTCACGCGATCCGACATACCGTAGGGCAGGACCAGCTGGTCGCCGTGCAGAAGCGCCCCGCAGGTGTAAAGAACGTTGGGAACATAGCCCTCCCGCTCAATGCCTTCGGGGCGCATCAGGGGTTCATTGAGGCGGCCGATCACCACGGAGGGATCGTCCCGGTCCAAAAGAAAAGCGCCGAGGCAGTATTTGCGCATGGGACCGACGCCGTGGCTTAAAATCAGCCATCCCGCCCGCGTTTCAATCGGGGAACCGCAGTTGCCCATTTTTACGAACTCCCAGGGATAAGCGGGCGAGACCAGGAGTCCGGCTTCGTGCCAAAAATGCACGTTGTCGGAATACATCAGAAAGATATTTTCTCCGTCCTGCCGGGAGAGCATGGCGTAGCGCCCGTTGATCTTGCGGGGGAACAGGGCCATCCCCTTATTCTGCACGCCGGGGCCGTTTAAAGTGGCGAATTTGAAATGCCGGAAATCCTCCGTTTCAAAAAGCTGTGGAAGGACGTTGCGGCCGTCGTAGGCGGTATAAGTGGCGTAATAGAGCGTTTTTCCTTTTTCATCTCGATACGCCGTCAGACGCACGTCCTCAAGGCCGTTGCTCTGAATGGAAGTGACGGGAAAAATGATCCTTTCGGAGAGTTCCTGGTCCGGCGCAAACCGAATGTCGTAGTTGGACTGCGCCAAAAGCCACAGGCCTTTGGCCGTGTTGTTGTCGCCGATTTTTTGGCCGGGGGACGTTTCTTTAAGAACCTCCTTAAGGCCGCCTTTGAGTTCTTCGAGGGTGAAAAAATCTCCCAGGCGCTCCATCACTCGTTGCGTCCATTCGCCGGCCAGTCCCATTTCCGCGGCTTTGCGCCCGAATAAAGCTTTGTGATATGTCGAGTTTTCAATGATCTCGGGCTCGGTTAAAAAACGCGACGCCGGGTCCACGGAAATACTGTTGTGCGCGTCAATGACGCCGCTGCGGAAAGAGATGGAAGACACGTGGCCCTCCCCCGTCGAACGAAGGCTCAAAAGGAAACGCAGACTGCCCTTCGGCAGCCCCGATTGGTCGGGATGGGCAAGGATGGACGGGTTAAACAGCGCCGCTGACTCGGCCGAATATTCGAACATAAAGTACGAACCGATCAGCAGTTTTCGCTCTTGCGAGATGTCGCCGCCCGGGGGCAGAAAATGTTCCAGGTAGTGAAATCTCGCCAAAAGGCGCTTGATCAGCCACCGGTGGCGGCAGGAAAATTCCTGCAATACCTGATCGAGAACGCGCTGGACGTTCTTTTCCGGAAGCGCCAGCGCCCGGCGGATGATTTTTACGTATTCCTCGTGGGAATTAAACCCCAAAGGCCGCAGAACCACCCGGCTTTGGTCAGGGGACAGCCGAATTTCCGTCCGGCGGATGTTGATGATTTTTTGCTTCGGAGAGCGTCGTTTCATAAATTCCTTAACCCTAAGAGGCCGACGGGTTTTTGAAAGCGGCCAGTTCGTCGTGCACCCGCTGCATCTGCGCCAGCGAGACGAGAAACGCCAGGGTGGATTCGGCCCCCTGGTTCTGGTTTACGCGGTCCACGTGAAGTCCGTCCCGGCATCCGCCGGTATTGGGGTCGTAAAGGGGAAGGCCCAGATCATTGCGTCCCAAAAACCAATCAAAGGCGCGGCGCGCCTGGCTGAACCAGTAATCATCCGAGGTGCACCGGTAAGCCTCCAAACAGGCGGCCACCATGGTTTGAGCTTCGATGGGTTGTTGGTCAAAATTCGCCCGTTCGCCGCCGCACTTATAAAAACCATTGGAGCCGATGGGACGCAGGTAGCCCCCCTCGGCGGTCTGAATTTTGGTGAGCCAGCGCAGGGTTTTCAGGCCCGTTTCAAACACGTCGGCACGGGAGGTTCCCCTTCCGCTTAGAATCAGCGCGTGGGGAAGTCCGGCGTTCATATAAGTCACCGAGTCCTCAAACCAGGGCCACTCGGCAGTGGCGGTGC
>JACQWW010000235.1 GCA_016209025.1 Elusimicrobiota bacterium
GAAGCCCGGAAATTCTTTCACTGCCGAAAAGCCGCATCAATTCGTCGTCAAGGGCCACATAAAATATGGAACTGCCGGGGTCCCCTTGACGGCCGGAACGTCCGCGCAGTTGGTTGTCAATTCTTCGCGATTCATGCCGCTCCGAGCCGATGATGCGCAAGCCTCCAGCCGCGATCACCTCTTTCTGCTCGGCTAAATCAGGCGGATTGCCGCCTAAAACAATGTCCGTTCCACGGCCCGCCATGTTGGTGGCGATGGTGACGGCTCCTTTTTTGCCGGCCTGGGCGATGATCTGGGCTTCCATTTCATGGTATTTGGCGTTTAAAACCTGATGGGGAATGCCTTTGCGGTGAAGCATGGCTGATAATTTTTCCGATTTTTCGATTGACCTTGTTCCGACCAGGATTGGCTGGCCCGCTTTCCAGCAGCGCTCGATTTCGTCCATAATCGCGCTGAATTTTTCTTTTTCGGTCCGGTACACCTGGTCGGCATTATCCAATCTAATCATGGTTTGATTGGTCGGGATTTCCACCACATCTAGTTTGTAAATCTCCCAAAGCTCCCTGGCCTCGGTCATGGCCGTGCCGGTCATGCCGGCGCGTTTTTCATAAAGCTTGAAAAAATTTTGGAAGGTGACGGTGGCCAAAGTCTGGTTTTCTTCCTTGATTTTTAGGTTTTCTTTAGCCTCAATGGCCTGATGAAGCCCATCTGACCAGCGCCGGCCCGGCATGAGCCGTCCGGTGAACTCATCCACAATCACCACCTCGCCGTCTTTGTTGACGTAGTGGACGTCGCGCTTGTATAAATGGTGGGCTCTTAAAGCCTGGGTTAAATGATGCGGCCAATCGGCCCTGACATCGTCATAGATATTTTTTAGTCCCAGAAGTTTCTCCGCCCGGCGCACCCCGTCTTCCGTCAAAAAGGCGTTGTTGTTTTTTTCATCAACCAGGCCGTCGTAGCCGGCTTCCAGAGATGTTCCTTCATATTTGGCTTTGACCTCTTCCGCTTCGGTCACCATCCGGATTCTCAAATGCGGAATCAAACGGTTGGCGATATAGTATTTTTGGGTTGATTCTTCAGCCGGCCCGGAGATGATTAAAGGGGTTCTGGCTTCGTCAACAAGGATCGAATCCACCTCGTCAATAACGGCATAGTTAAAACCCCGCAAACTTCGGTCTTCCTTGCGGATAACCATATTGTCGCGCAGATAATCAAAACCGATTTCATTATTAGTGACGTAGGTGATATCCGCGGCGTAAGCCGCTTTATGCTCGGTGTTTTTCATGTCATGCTGGATAAAGCCGACTGTTAGTCCCAGATATTCATAAATCGGGCCCATCCAGAAACGATCGCGTTTGGCCAAATAATCATTGACTGTGATAATGTGGACGCCGCGGCCGGTCAAGGCATTTAAATACGCCGACAGGGTCGCTACAAGAGTTTTCCCTTCACCGGTTCTCATTTCAGCGATTTTACCCTGGTGCAGAACAATGCCGCCTATCATCTGCATGTCGAAATGGCGCATATTAACCGTTCGCTTGCTGGCTTCGCGCACTAAAGCGAAGGCTTCCGGGATCAAGTCGTCAAGCTTGGCGCCTTCGGCCAAGCGGGCTTTTAATTCCTGGGTTTTCTTAGGGAAATCTTCGGGCGCCAACTGTGACATGGAGCTTTCCAGCGCGTTAATTTGATCAACCAAAGGCAGAATGCGCTTAATGTCGCGCTCGCTCTTGGTGCCGAAAAGTTTCCTGACAAAATTCAATTGCACGGGCTATAGTTTAACTGTTTCTGACCGGACTTTCTGAAATGCCCGGCGTCCTCGTTTAAATACACCCTTAAAAAGGATTAAAATTAAATGGTGAAGGACTTTTTTTCAACTGAAATTAAAAAAGCCGGCCGGCATTTAAACATAAAACTATTGCTTCTTTTCGGCTCCAGGGCAACGGGCAGGCCGGCGCCTTCGCCTGACAGCGATTTTGATTTGGCCGTTCTTGATAATCAAAAATGGAGCTGGAAGCGTTACGAGACGATACGCGGGAAGCTCTCGACGATATTCAAAGACGAAATCTTGGATATTGTTTCCCTTAATGACGCGGATCCGCTTTTTCGTTTGGAAATAACAAGCCGCTGCAAACTGCTTTATGGCGAGCCTTTATTTTTTTATGAATACAAAACATTTGCTTACCGCGATTATTGGGATAAAGAAAGCATCCTTAATCTGGAAAACGTCCTAATGAACAAAAAATTGGAAAAGCTGAGGGCCAAGTTATATGGTTCGAGCTGACTTTGTTCAACGCAAGCTTAATCTTATTGTTGAAGACCTGCACAACTGGCGACGGGCGAAGAGGAGCGTATTTCGCGGCTCAAATACAAAGATACTTTTTTAAAACTTGTGGACTACCGAATCTACCCAAAAAAATTTGCCGATGGAATAGCTTTAAGCGCCGGGTTGAGAAATATTATCGTCCATGAATACAACGACGTGGAACACCAACTGCTGTTTCATTCAATTCGAGAAATTCTTGTCATCTACGAACAATACGTCAATTATGTTCTTAAGTTCCTGAAACGCCTGCCGCCGGAAGGACATTAAACCTAAAAGTCGCTTCAGAGCAATCAGGGAAAACTGTCGCTTATATGTTTTAAGCCTTCAATAGGAAGTTTTGATCAACGCGGGTTTTAGAGCGGAATTTGACGCCTTCCATTGTCAGCAGAAATTTTTTTACGCGCGCGCCGCCGGGGGCGGAATAGCCCCCCAGGGAACCGTCGCTTTTGACGACCCGGTGGCAGGGGACTTTGGGGGCATAAGGATTTTTAGCCATGGCCCTGGCCACCAGCCGCGCCGCCTTGGGTTTGCCGATTTGAGCGGCCAGGTAGGCGTAAGTGGCGGCCTTGCCTTTGGGAATTTTGGCGCAGGCTTCCCAGATTTTTTGATAAATTTCCGGATAAACGATTTGGGCGATTTTTTTATTTTTCAACTTTGAATTCTCCGGGCACATAATCGCGGATTTTACCACTTTGCGCGTCAATAATTTTGACCGGACCGAGAGCGCTCAGGTCTTTGTCGAATTTTTTCGGGTTGCCGACGACTAAAATAACGGCGCTTTCCGGCCGCCAATGATGGGCCGCGGTTTGCCGGACTTCTTCCTGCGTGACTTTGGATAAATTGGCCGTATAGTTATCCAGATAATCGCCGGGATAACCGAAAAATTCGAGCTGGGCCGCCTGGCTTACCGTCTGAAAACCGGTCCGGAAATTCTGGATGAATGAATTGACCAGCTGATTTTTAGCGACGGAAATTTCTTCGTCCGTCGGCGGCTGGGCCTGGAGCGCCGCGATTTCGCTTAAAATTTCCTCCACGGCTTTTACCGTTGTTTCCGGTTTTGTCCCGATAGCGGCTAAAAGCAGCCCTTTGACTTTGGGGGTGGAAAAAGAACTGCCGACCGAATAAGCCAGGCCTTTTCTCGATCGGATATTGCGGAAAAATCTTGAGGCAAAGCCGCCGCCCATGATCTCATCGAGCATTTTGAGCTTGAAAAAGTCCGGGTGATGACGCTCGATCCCTAAGTGTCCGATGCGGATGGCGCTTTGCGCGGCTGTTTCCTTGGGCACCAGATAAACAAGGCGGTTTATAACAGGCAATGGGGTCAGGTCTTCATTTATACTGGATCCCCGCTTTCGCGGGGATGACGAATGAAGACCTGACCCCATTGCCGTTTCCAGTTCGGCGCGGAGTTTTTCCTGGGTAATATTGCCGCTGACCGCCAGCATGATATTTTCCGGCCGCATGTGGCGCCGGTGGAAATCCAAAAGGTCTTTTCTGGAAATTCTTTTGATGGTTTCGGCTTCTATCCTCCATCCCCAAGGCGAAGTGGGGCCGTAAACCATTCTTTTAAATTCCCTGCCCACAATCTGCCTTGGCTCGTCATTGCGCCGCTCGATGGCCGCGATGGTTTTTTTCTTCTCGGTTTCCAATTTTGCCTTGTCGAAAGACGGCTGACTTAACAGCTGCCCGAACAGCTCCAGGGTCCGGCTGAAATTTTTCGTCAAACTGAAAAGGTCCAGCGACATTGATTCTTCCCCTGCTCCGGCTGAAATTGAGGAGGCCATAAGTTCCAATTCTTTGGTCAAATCATCGGCCCGGATATTTTTTGCGCCGCCGTAAGGAAGAACGGCGGCAAACAGCGAAGCGAGCCCGATTTTGCCGGCCGGATCGGCGATAGAACCCCCATGGATCATGGCTGTCATTTGTATTTGCGGCAGTTCATTGTCTTCAAGAAAATAAACGATCATTTTATTCGACAGCTCGAAGCGCTTCGGTTTGGGGATTTTGAAATCAATCGGTTTGGGCTCAGGAACGTTCGGCGGCACGGCCCAGAGGCAGGGAGAATGTAGAATGTTGAATGTAGAATATAGGAAAGCAAGAAAAATAAGGCTCATGGCGGATTGTTGAAATGGGCAGATTGGAAAAATTTTTTTCTTCTTACCAATATTCAACATTCCATATTCTATATTCCCGTTTCTGATCATAACGCCCCTGCTTTCTTTTTGGTCACGAATCCCACGGTTACGTTTTCCTTGATAAGGTATTTTTTAGCTGCTTCGCTTAATTCTTGAGGCTTTATTTTCTCAAATGTTTCCAGCAATTTCCATGAATAAGACCAATCGTTGTAAAGGACCTCGTTCCAGCCGATGGTGTCGGCAATGCCTTCGTTTTCATCCAACACATTGATAAGGCCGGCCTCTATGTTGTTTTTGACGCGGCTCAACTCCCAATCCTGGGGAGGTATTTTTTTGACGGCTTCAAGCTCTTTCTCAACGGCTTTCTCCAAGGCAAGCGCGTCATGCGGCTGTCTGGGATAACCGAAGACCACGAAAAGATTGGGATAACGGCTGCCCGGCTCTTCGCTATAGGCGCCGATCGTCTGGGCCACGGCTTGCTTTTCAACCAAATTTTTATAAAAACGGCTGGTTCGGCCTTGCGACAAAATTACCTCCAATAGGGACAAGCGCGCATTATCAGGATGGGGGGCGTTCGGTTTGTGCCAGCCCATGACAAGGGCAGGTTCGGCCGGCCAGACAAGCTCCACCCGGCGTTCCCCCTGCTGGGCAGGCTCTTCGCCGGAAAACTCCGGCGCGGAATTTCTAGGCGGAATTTTTTCAAAATGCCGGCGGACTTTCGCCAGGTCGCTTTCCAAATCAATATCGCCGACCATGACGATGACGCAGCGCTCTGGAACGTAGCGGGTATCGAAAAATTGCGCGGCTTGGGCCGCGGTCAAGCGCTCGATATCGCTCATCCAGCCGATGATTTCATGGCGGTAGGGACTGACGATAAAGGCATTGGCCGTAAAAAGTTCCCACAGCTTGCCGATGGGATTTGATTCGGTGCGCATTCGCCGTTCCTCCATGACGACGGAACGCTCCTTGTAAAATTCTCGCAAAACGGCATTTTGGAAACGATCCGATTCCATGGCCAGCCATAAATCCAGCCGGTTTGAAGGCAGGCTGACCGTGTATCCGGTGACATCGTTCGAGGTGAAAGCGTTGAAACCCCAGGCCCCGTTTGATTCGTAGATTTTTTCGTATTCGTCTTTGATTTCAAAATCTTCCGCTTCTTTTTCTTTTTGACTGCGAAGCATCTCCAAGGCCGCGATTTTGTTTTGATCGGGCCCGCCCGGCTTTGCCAGCTCCCGGTTGATTTGCCCGGCGATTTTCTCAATGTCGTCCAAGATCGCTTTTTCCCGCGCAAAATCTTTTGTATTGATTGTCCCGGTGCCCTTGAAAGCCATGTGCTCGAACATGTGGGCTAATCCGGTTTGGCCCATTTCTTCGTCTACCGAACCTACCCTGAAGTAGATGCGAAAAGCAATGCCGGGCATATTATGGCGCGGATACAAAAGCAAGCGCAGGCCGTTTGAAAGGATGTATTTTTGAACTGCGGGCACGGGGGGAGCCGCCCAAACGGGAATAGAATATTGAATATAGAATATGGAATATAGGAAGATAAAAACAAAAAAGCAACGTATTCCTTTTCTGAACCAATATTCAACATTCAATATTCCATATTCCTTCATAACGGTTCCTCCAGAAATTTTTTTCTTCTGAGTTTCTTGTGGAAAGTTATAGCAAAACGGTGAGCCTCATCCCGTATCCACATGCAAAGCTTCAAGCCCTCGTCGGTTTTGGCAAGGCGTATTTCTTGCGGCGCTTCGGGGTTTTGGTCAAGGTAAAGAGTTTCTTCTTTCTTGGCTAAAGAAATTAAAATCGGCGTGCTCTTTTTTGTCGCTCCATCGCTCATTCGCTCCATCGCTCCATCGAAACCACGGCGCGCGGCCGCCAGTTGGCCCGCGCCTCCGTCAATCAAAAATAAATCAGGCAAAGCCTCTTTTTCTCCCAATAAACGGCTCAGCCGCCGGCTGACTACCTCTCGTATCATGGCAGTGTCGTCAATGCCCAATACGGTTTTTATCCGGAAATGCCGGTAATGCGCTTTATTGGGCTTGCCGTCAATAAAGCAAACCATGCTTCCCACGCTTTGGTTGCCGTAAAGATTTGATATATCGAATCCTTCGATATGATCAGGTATCCGGTTAAGGCCAAAAATTTCCCGCAGCCGCCGAAGGGCCGGCCTTGGCTCATAAATTTCTGCCAAATTTTGCGCCTGGATTTCATTTAAAATAACTTTTTCACCTATATGAGCGATTGCTTCCAGCTCTATTTTTAAACGGCCGGCTGTTTCAAAATCAAGTTTTTTGACAGCCGCTTTCATCTGCTGTTTCAGGGCTTTGGCAAGGGAAGGCCGGTTTCCGCTGAAAATCATCGCCGCCTTGACCGCGATTTGCCGGTAAGCTTCTTTTGTGATTTTGCCGGCGCAAGGCGCAGGGCATTGGTTGGTATGGTAGTAAAGACAGGAGGCGATTATTTTCGGCTCCAAAGTTTCTTTTATTGAAAATTCCCACTTGCAGGGGCGCAAGGGAAGAATGCCCGATCGGAATAAAAAACGGATTAAACCGCGCACTCTCCCTGCATCGGGATACGGCCCAAAAGTCAAGGAACCGGCTGGGATGTGCTTTTTTCTGGCTAGATAAATCCTGGGAAAGTCTTCCTGTGTGGTCAAAACCGCGTAAGGATAAGATTTGTCGTCTTTCCACATAGCGTTGAAAACCGGTTGATATTTTTTTATCCACGCCTCCTCGCAGATCAGGGCTTCGCGTTCGCTGGCCAGGGTTACGAAGTCAATGCGGCGGACTACTTGAAGGAGGGCTTGAATTTTTGGGCCGACGTCTGTTTTTTGAAAATAAGACGTAACCCTTTTGCGCAGGTTTTTGGCTTTGCCGATATAGATGATTTTCCCCGAAGCGTCGCGCATAAGGTAGACGCCCGGCTCCGCCGGCAATGGGGTCAGGTCTTCATTTGTCATTTGTTGATAGGAACTAAATGGCGGCCACAGTTTGTTGTAACAAATGACAAATGAAGACCTGACCCCATTGCCGGCGGAGCCGGGCGTCTACCTTATGCGCGACGCTTCGGGGAAAATCATCTATATCGGCAAAGCCAAAAACCTGC
>JACQWW010000019.1:0-4624 GCA_016209025.1 Elusimicrobiota bacterium
GGCATCGGGGAGATGGTCGGGCGCCCGGACACTCTTGGCCAGGCCGAGCGCAATCTCCAAATAAAAACATTGATCCACCCCTATGGATTCGGCGAAGATTTTAAAGTTTTGATACAGGGAAAGTAGCAATGCTGGAAATGGCGGATGTCGGTATTTTTGCGGTGGTGGCGGTCGGTTTTACCGCGGTCACGCTCATCATGGCGCGGATTTTGCGGCCGCGCGTCAAGGATGCCTGTAAAGAAACGGTTTATGAATGCGGCATGCCGGCCCAGGGAACGACCGAGGTCCGCACCAACATCCGTTTTTATACCTTTACCCTTCTTTTTGTTCTTTTCGATGTTGAAACGCTTTATCTATATCCCTGGGCTGTCCGCGCCAAAGAAAGCGGCGTCTCCGGCCTCATTGTCATAGGGATTTTTGTGGGCGTTCTTTTTCTTGGCCTATTTTATGCCTGGAAAAAAGGAGCCTTGGAATGGGAATAAAAATTTTGCTTCGCGTCCCCTTCCCCTCCTGGATTTCTCAAAAGTGGTTTCGCTGGCTTATTCTACTGGTGGTTGCTTGCGTCACGTTTATTACATTCATTCCGGCGTTACAGAATGAATTTGTGAACTGGGACGATGATGCAAATTTCGTAAATAATTTGAATTATCGCGGATTAGGTTGGCCACAGCTTAAATGGATGTTTACCACGTTTCACTTAGGACACTACCAACCTTTAAGTTGGATGACATTGGGTTTTGATTATCTTTTGTGGGGCATGAACCCATTTGGATACCATTTGACCAATCTTTTTCTTCACACTGTAAACGCAGTTCTATTTTGTTTATTGGCTGTCCAGTTTTTACAAATAACTACGCCTAATTCTTACAAGAAAGAAGATATAGGTATTTTTATTTGCGCTGGCCTTGCCGCTCTTTTTTTTAGCATACACCCCCTGCGCGTCGAATCGGTGGTTTGGGCAACGCAAAGGCGGAGCGTACTCTCCGGTTTTTTTTTGTTGTTGACAGTTTTGTGTTATTTGGCGGCATATAAAAAGGCAGCCCAAGGCGAAGCTTCATGCCGGATGTGGTTTCAAATCTCCGTTGGCGCTTATGTTTTTTCCTTGCTTTCCGGTGGAATCGGCGCCAGCCTGCCAGCCATTCTTTTAATTTTAGATGTGTATCCCTTAAAACGGTTAAAAGGGGCGCCGCGTCAGTGGTTTGATCAGCAAGCCAGGAGAGTCTGGCTGGAGAAGATACCCTTTTTTATTTTAGCCGTAACCGCCGGGCTGATCGCGGTTTATGCGCAATCCCATGCAGGCGCTGCGTTATCATTGGAACGGTACGGCGTTTTGGAGCGGATAGCCCAAGCGCTATTTGGGTTGGCTTTTTACATTTGGAAAACCATCCTGCCTTTTAGATTAATACCTTTTTATCAATTGCCGCCGCACATCGATATTTTCACATGGCCTTTTTTTCTTGCTTTTTTTACAGTTTTAATCATCAGCGTAATTTTTATGCTCTTGCGATATCGCTGGCCCGCTGGATTAGTGGCTTGGCTATGCTACGCAACTTTTCTTTTCCCGGTTCTGGGGTCATTTCAAAGCGGAATGCAATTAACTGCCGATCGCTACACCTACCTTTCTTGTTTGGGATGGGCAATATTGTTGGCCGGGGGCTTGCTTTCATTGTGGAGAGGCCGGCAAGATAATCATATAAGCGGCCCCCTTTTTATTTTTGTTAAGGGTATAGTCGCGGCAAGCATAGTGATATTTTTTACTTTAACGCATGCCCAAGCGCTGATCTGGCGCGATTCATTTACATTGTGGAGTCATGTTCTTGCTATTGATCCCGAATGTGTAAGAGCCCATATTAACTTAGGGGGTGTTTTAATGGCTCGTAATCAGATAGATGGGGCAATCAGCCATTATAACGAGGCCCTGTGGACTATTCCAGAGCGCGCTGAAATTTATTCAGATCAACGCTTTGAAGCTTATTTTAAACGAGGCGTCGCCTATTTGAAGCAAAATCAAGATAATAAGGCCCTAGAGGACTTGGGCAGAGCCGTTTTATTAAAGCCAGATTATGCCTTGGCTTATCTTAATTTGGGCGTTGGTTATATGAGGCAGTCAGAGTGGAATAAAGCAATAGAAAATTTTGACAAGATAATTTCACTAGAGCCTGATTTTTTCGCAGGTTATTACAATTTGGCAGTGGTATACGCCAAAATGGGGCACTACGATAAAGCGATTGCTAATTTTGACAAAGCAATTTTGCTTGATCCTAATTACTCTCTGGCTTATAAAAGCAGGGGCATAGCTTTTGCTAGAAACAAACAATGGGACAAAGCAGTCGGGGATTTCGATAAAGCCTTATTGCTGATGCCAGGCTTTGTCAATGTTTACTATGAGAGGGGACTTTGTTATGGAGAAATGGGCCAGTACGATAATGCAATAAAAGATTTTAATAATGCAATTTTAATGGTTCCGAACTATGCGTTGGCCTATAATAATAGGGGGGATATCTACCATGTGAAAGGCCAACGCGATGAGGCAAGAAGAGACTATCAAACGGCGTGCAGCCTGGGCTTTGCGGTAGCTTGTAAAAATTTAAAAAAATTTAACATGAGCAGTTTTCATGCTCCGTAGCGGCAGTTTTGCAGCAGAGAAGGCAGTGAAAGCCGATATAAAAAACTGTCTAAAAAGGAGAATGCTATGAGAATTCCAAGGTGGTTGCCAATGGTTTTTATTTTTTTGGTCCAGAACGTGGCGGCGGGGACCGTGCCTCCGCTTATTCATGTGCAAGGCAAATTAACTGACTCCAGCGGCGTTAATCGCGAGGGGACATATAGCATCCAGGCCAGTCTTTTTAATGTTGCGACAGGAGGCAGTTCTTTTTGGGAAAAAATTTTTTCTTCCGTGACCGCGACGAAGGGGAACTTTCAGATGGAACTTGAGAATGCGGATAGTGGTCTAAATATTCAAGATGCTATAACATCGAACCAGATTTTCTTGGAGCTTCAGATATTGTCCGGCCCGGGCGTGAGTGCTCCGGAGAGTCCTTTGGCGCCGCGTCAGCGTCTGACGAGTGTGGCCTTTTCCTTCGCAGCTCAAAAAGCCGACACCCTGATTGCAGGCGCCACGGCCCATGGCAATCTTGCGATTAACGGAACGGCTCAAATGTCGGGATTTAAAATGACGGAGGGAGCCGAGTCCGGTCGCGTTTTGACTTCGGATGTCAATGGCACCGGAACGTGGCAGTCTTTGTCCGGTCCGGGCATGGCCAAGGCTTGGGTTGCGTTTAAGTTGGTGGCCGATACCGTGGTTATATTGTCGAGTTTTAACGTAGCCAGCGTTGAGAATGTTTTTGTGCAGGATCCAGAGCGGGGTCCAGGGCCAAGCATGGTTGATGGCTTGTTAAGAATTAGAATGACAGCCCCATTGGAAGATGCAAATTATGCTGTGTTTGGAATAGGAGATTTTGGGGTGAATGCGGGGATTGGTGCTTTACAACCAATGATCGTGAGTTTTGTAGATGACCCCAGTGCATTTGCGGGAGGTCAAGGCGGAAGTATAAGTGTGCCAATTCTTGTTGATGGAATTCCTGTTGTATCACCACCTAGAACGTCAGCCAGTTTTTATGTAGGCGTTATCGATACTTTTTGTGGTATTTCGATAAATTTTTATGTCGCCATTGAAAAATTTCTTTCCCGATGGGGGTAGAATAAAAGTGACTGGTAATTTGCGAGGCAATAAATCACTTTACCCTCTTCCCCAAACGAGAGAGGTTTGTAAAGGTTTTTTGAAAAGTCATTCTTCTATGACGTCGGCAGCCTGTTTGACAAATCTCATTGTTTTTGCGGTCACGACTGCTTTTGCCCAAACGCAACTAAAAGGCTTTATTTCTGATTCCGGGGGCGGTTTAACGGACCCGGATTTAACGCCCGGGGCTTCCATTGTTCATACCAGCGTGGGGCAAGTGTCGCAAATAAGCATGGCATCGGCTGGCAGCCAGGCCCTCCTAGGTTATTTGCCAACTCTGGCATCCGTTGCGCAGAGTACGGATTTAATCCGGGGTTTATCTGTTGCGCAATTAGATTCCAGCGTTGATGCCATGAGCATTCTTCGTGTAACGACTGCCGCTTCCAACGTTTCCTTTGCCCTGGCCACAGCCTCAGTCCAGGGTATTGTTTTGGTTGGCAGCATTTTTGAAATTACGCCGAGCGTTGCTTTTTTTCCACAAGCAACTCTGACGATTAGGTTCGACTCGACGACGGTTGCGGATCCCTCCTTGCTTGCTATTTACCGTTTTGACGGCACCCTATGGAGTAGCGCTACCATCGCTAACCAAGCCGTGCTTGATGGCGTTGATCCCAGGATTATGGGCAATATTACCTCTGCCTCCCTTTATGCTCTGTTTATCCGGCAGCCTCAGGACAGACTGTCCCCCATTACGAGGCTTGTCATGGGTAACCCCAAGTTCGGAGAACAGCCTATTTTTATAACCAGAAATACGCCTTTAGGCTTCTTGGTGGTTGACGATTTATTTATGCCGGGAGACGGCCTGGGCCAGGGCGTGGCCCAGACATTTTTTGCCATTGACAGCACGGCAAGCTTTAACGCCTATGCCGGGAGCTTTACGGTCGC
>JACQWW010000019.1:4707-10178 GCA_016209025.1 Elusimicrobiota bacterium
GGGCTTGCATGTCCTGTGGTTTTACAGCGAGGACGTTCTTGGGCACAAGGAAGAAATTAAAATCACAACCGTGGCCGTGGACAATACGCCGCCTGCAACAACTATCGCCTTTGGCCAGCCTTCGTTTGTAGCCGGTCCGGTGGCGGTCATCACCGGCCAAACAGCAATTTCTGTTACTGCGGTGGATAGCCCCCTGGGAAACGCTGCCGCCTCCGGCGTTCAGAAGATCGAGTTCAGTATAGATTCCGGCCCTCTCAAGGTTTACAACGAGCCTTTCTTTATTTTGGACCAAGGGACCCATACCATCACTTACTATTCGACGGACAACCTTGGAAACGCGGAAGCCTCCCGATTGGCGGCCGTTTCAGTCACACCTTTCAAGCTTAATGCCCTCTCCTCTTTGGATAATGTCAGACTTTCCGGCGAATCCGGCATCTGGGGAAACGTTCAAGCCAACGATGCTTATGTGGGAACCGGAAATTCCCTTGTTGACGGGGACGTGACCGCGGCTGCGATCGTTGTAAAAGGCAATGCCAAAATCCTGGGCAAAATAACGATTGCTTCAAACACCCTCATGCCTGATCCCATTGACATGGCCTTGATCTTAAACGATCTTAAATCCAGAAACAACAACGATCAAATCCCTCCAGGCTTTCTTGACAAAAAAGGCGTTCTGCGCATCAATGACCATGATGTTTTAACCCTTTCTTCTGGCACCTATCATCTTGGCGGCATTGTCCAGAGCGGCCAAAGCCGTCTTGTCTTTAGCGGTCCCACTGAGCTTCTCGTAGACGGCTTCTTTGATCCCAAAGACTTCAGCCCTGACGGGCAGGATAACAATGATGATGCGGATTGCGACCATGACGAAAAAGACGACAATTGGGTCCAATGGCAGTCGAGCACGCGGTCCTGTGCCGCTACTGCGGACACGGGACACAAATTGCCCTATGCTCCAGGCAGCCCCCCGCTCGCAGAGCTCGGGGGGACAGCAGGCCCGCCAGAAGCTGGCACCCCTGCTAGAGTCAAAGTCAGCGGCAAATCTCAATGGCAGTTAAACGGTTCTGTCACCCTTTATGTCCAAGGCACGGCCAGCTTTGGCGGACAGGCCTGGGTCAATAGCCAAGGGAATCCTCAGGAACTTGTTATTCTTGCGGAAAATCCTTCACGGCTTGATCACCCTCACCCTCCCCTCTCCCCTCAAGGGAGAGGGGAAAAGAATGATTGGGAAATTTCTGGGCGTCTTGGGGCAAAGGTCATGGTGTCTGGAAAAGCCAGTCTTTTTGCCACAGTCTATGCGCCGGATTCCCATTTATGGATGACAGGAGACTCGTTGACCTATGGTCATGTCTTCGCCAAATCATTCATAATGACCGGCCAAAGCCGCCTGATCCAGGGAGGTCTGGCCATTCCTCCTGAACCCAAAACGATCAAGGTTCCCAAGGATTATCCAACGCTCCAAGCCGCTGTTGACGCGGCCAATCCTGGAGACATGATCAATATTGGACCTGGAAACTTTTGCGGGGCTTATATTAGCAAGCGTCTTGAAATTGTTGGGACCAAAGGACAATATCCCCTCACCCTGCCCTCTCCCCCAAGGGGAGAGGGGGGAGGCGAAGGGGTGGTCATTATCGGTTGTCCCGCGCCTGCCCCTTTTCATCCTTCGGGTTTTAGGGTTGGTCTATGGCTTTCCAGTTCCGCTGCCAGCGGCACAACAATCAAAAACATAACCTTTGACGGCAAAGGAGTCAGCAACATGAACTTAAAACCCCTTGGCATGGCTATCCAAGCCAGGGATTTAAATAACGGTAATGCCAAGATCAATTATGTGACAGTGGAAAACAACACCATTATCGGCACTATCCAAGGCATCACTAACAACGCAGGCGACAACTGGAACATCAGAAATAACACAATAAAAAATCTTTCCGTATTTGACTGCGTCACGGGGGCCAGGTTCTGCGGCGGCGGGGTCGGCATTGTCAGCCAAGTTTGGAGGGGGGATGTTCAGGCAGGCCAGCCAATGTCCCGGCCATTCAACACGACCATTGTCCAAAATGATGTCTCTGGCAAGATTCCCGATACATTGACCCTATTCTCCATGGTCGGCATCTGGGCCTTGAGCCTGGATCAAGCTTTAATCGTCAACAATAAAATGACCATCCCAGACAATCCCAACACATCCGCCGGGGGCGTCGGCATTTGGGTGGCCAACACCTGCTGCGGCAGTCCAGCAGGCAGTCCTGTGAGCGCACAGGGCTCGGATTATGCTTGGCCGCCTTCAATAAACGTCCAGGTAACGAAGAATGACGGCAGTGATTCGGAGTTTGCCATCATCATAGATTCCGGCAACACAACAGGCCTTGTCTTAAAGGACAACAAAGGCCTGATTATTGTGGGAGACGAAGTCGTCCAGGACCCCAAGAAACGCCAGAGAAGAAAAATCGCTTCTTATGATGTTCTTGCCCAAACCAAAAGCTCATCCAACGAAGAGCAATTGTCCTGGCAGACGCCTTCCATCTCTGCCATTGTTCCCAAAGACGCTGTTTTTGTTGACGATCTTGTTACTGTTCTGGTCAGGGCTGATTACGGAAGGACGTCCACGCTCGCCATGCTCTTGGCTGACCCTGCCTTTAAAATGGGCGAAGCTTATTGCTTCCCGAATCCAGCCACTGGCAGCCAGAAACCTACCTTCCATATTGAGACAGGCTTGGCTGACAAGGTGGAGTTGAGGATTTACGACATTTCCGGCGAGCTGATCCATGAAACAACGCTCGATGTTCCGCCCCAGGTTATTGATGACGGTCAGGGGCCCCAATACGCCTATGAATACCCTTGGGACGCTTCTAGGGTCGGTTCCGGCGTTTATGTTTACGTTATCCAGTCCTTTAAGGCGGGTGAAGGGACATTAAAGAAAATGGGAAAATGTGCTCTGGTAAAGTGACATGAAAAAAAGAATTTTCTTTTTCGCCGTTTTGGCGGTCTTGTCCGTGCTATCCGCTTTAGTTGCCTCAGCCGTCTTCGCCTCCGAAGGAGCCGCCTTTCTTAAAATCGGCATCGGAGCCAGGCCTATCGGCCTTGGCAATGCCTTCACGGCCATTGCCAATGACGTCAATGCTATTGCTTGGAACCCTGCGGGTTTAACCCAGATCACTCAAAGGGAACTAGGTGTCATGCACGCTGAGCTTTTTGCCGACACAAAATATGATTTTGCCGGCGTGGTTCAGCCGTTAAACGCAGGCGCTTTAGGCTTTGGTCTGGCCTATCTTTCCCAAGGTTCTCTTGAAGTCAGAGACGCTAACCGGCAGTCTCAAGGTTCATTTAACGCAAGCGACATGGCGACAACATTTTCTTACGCCAGAATACTTTTTCCCAAATTTTATGGAGGCGCCAGTCTCAAGATTATCCGGAGCCAGATCGCCCAATACTCGGCCACCACCTTTGCCTTGGACATTGGCAGTCTCTACAATACCCCGATCGAAAGACTCAAAGCCGGCATTGCTCTTCAAAACCTTGGCCCAGGAATGAAATTTATTGACACGGCCTCAGCTTTACCCTTGACTATGGCCACCGGCTTTGGCTATCAACTTCCCCAGGGACCAATTCTAGCTTTGGATTTTAAATACCGGCCTTACAGCCGGAAGACCAACGTCAGCCTGGGTATGGAATATCCTGTCCTGGGCATCCTGTCCCTGCGGGCCGGATACCTGGGCGCCTTGAGCAGCGCGGTCAAACAAGGCACAAACAAACTGGGTGACTTTACTGGTCTGGGCGCAGGTTTTGGAATCAGGGTCTTAAGCAGCCATCTGGATTACGCCTTTACTCCAATGGGAGAGCTTGGGGCAAGCCATAGGATGAGTCTGGCGGTGAAGTTTTGAAAATCGAGCGTTTTCCGGGCGGCGGCCTAGTCTTGACCACGGCTGATTTTTTCATCAATTGGGCCAGGGAATCATCGCTCTGGCCTTTGACCTTCGGCCTTGCCTGCTGCGCCATTGAGATGATGGCGGCCTATGCCAGCCGTTTTGATTTCGAGCGTTTCGGGGTGATGCCCAGGCCCAGCCCCAGGCAGGCCGATGTCATGCTTATCGCCGGCACAGTGGTCAAAAAGATGGCGGAACCGATCGTCACGATTTACCGCCAGATGCCTGAGCCGAAATTCGTAATCTCGATGGGATCGTGCGCCAATTGCGGCGGACCTTATTATGACAGCTATTCCGTGGTCAAAGGCGTGGACAAAATCATCCCGGTTGACATTTATATTCCAGGGTGCCCCCCGCGTCCCGAAACCTTGCAGTTCGCCGTCATTAAGCTCAAGGAAAAAATGGACTCATTAAAACCGACCAGACTTGCCATGGCCAGCCCGGTCCAGGAAAAAGGAACAAGGTCTTGGTAGGGGATATCTCCGTTATTCTTCAAGAGCGTTTTAAAGGCCTTAAAATTTGCGAGCCGCCGGCCTCCTTGAAAGGCATATTAACGATTAAAGCGGCGAAAGCAGCGGATTACCTGGCCATTGCCCGCTGTCTTAAAGAGGAGTTCGGCTTTGAATATCTTGATTTTTTGACGGCCGTGGACTGGAAGGGGGGCGTTGATCCGAGAGGTTTCATAGTTGAGCAGAATCCGAATCCACTTCTGCCTGACCGGCCGGCTTTTGAAATAATTGTGGAAAAGCCTGCGGCCGGATTTCCTTACCGTGAAACTTTTGAAATTATCGTGCTGATGAGCAACTGGAAGGATAAGGCGAAGTTTTGTCTGCGTCTTGAAATTCCAAGAGTTTGTCCCGGCGGCGTCCCGCTCCGCCCCGCTCCGCAGAGCTTCGGGGGCGGAGATAATGCCGGAGGCATTGGCCGCAGTGCTTCGGGGACGGAGTCTGGGCCAGAGGCCCTGGCCGCCCCGTCGGCCCCCTCTTTAACGTCCGTCTGGAAAACAGCGGACTGGCAGGAGCGCGAAGTTTATGACTTGATGGGAATCGTATTTGAAGGCCATCCCAATTTAAAAAAGATTTTGACGCCGGAATTCATCCAAGGCCATCCCCTTCGCAAAGATTACGTGCATATCAAGGATAAGTATGACTGACACATCCACCTTAAAAACCGATCATCTTTTCATCAATTTAGGCCCCCAGCATCCAAGCACGCACGGGGTTTTACGCATCGGCGTCACCTTAGACGGCGAGGTTATCGTCAAAGCCGAGCCGGATGTGGGGTATCTGCACCGGGGCAGTGAAAAGTTAAGCGAAATCCGCGGGTATCATCAATGCGTGGTTTTGACCGACCGCTGGGATTATGTTTCAGCCATGACCAATAACATGGCCTATTGCCTGGCCGCGGAGAAATTATTGAACGTGGCCCCGCCGCCCAGGGCCGAATACTTGCGCGTCATCATGTGCGAATTAAACCGCATCGCTTCCCATTTGCTTTTTTTCGGAACGTATGGAATTGATATCGGCGCTTTCACTCCTTTCTTGTATGCCTTCA
>JACQWW010000081.1 GCA_016209025.1 Elusimicrobiota bacterium
AAAGAAAAACAGTAATTGTTTATCTTTTCAAGGTGACCCATGAGCAGTAGAAAAAGCAGAATAATCCGTAATAAATCCAAGCCTTGTTTATTTTTCCGGCTTCTAAGCTGTCTTCTCTCTTGGCTTCTCATCTTTGAGCTTGTCCCTCTAAACGCTTTTGCGGCGATTGATCCTGCGGGCCAGGAAGAATTCCAGCCCCAGCATATTCAGGTTTCCCAGGGCATATTAAACTCCAATGCCGAGGAAGCCAAATCAATCACCCACGCCTACTTTGACGGAGCCGACCTGCCCAATGTCCAATCCAGCCACAGCAACCAATCCTCTGTTTTGCCCGTTGGCGTTCCAGTCGTCCCTGCTTCAACCAAAGGTCCGGCTTTAGACGAGCTTCACAATGCCTGCGAGCAAGCTGTGGAGATAACCGGCGGCTCCTGCTCCGGCTCAGCCAACGCCCCAAGCTCCTTGGAACAATAAAGCCGGCAATACTACAGCCAAATCACCGGTTTGCCCCATCCGGGGGACCCTGATTATTATAACCGCATGATGAATCGAGGCAATTCCCAAGAGCCGGAATCTTCCTCCGGCCAAGGCCAAAGCCAAGGCTCCGGTTCCGGCTCAAGCAGGCAAACCGGCTCTTCAGGGCAGAGATCAGGAACATCACAGGCAGACAATAATCCTGCTATAACCTCAGACCAGGCCCTTGAGGCGCTGGCCTGGATATTCGGCCTTACCGTGGGACTGCCCCTTGGCCTGGGCATAGCCATAACCGCCAGTATTGTGGCTGGGATGATTACTGACGCGGCCTTCGGATTCATTGACACCAGCTTTGACTCATCCGATCTTGTCCTTGACCTGAAAAAAGACGGTTTCCTGCTCACTCTTCTTAAAATCTTCGGCCACACCTTTAACGGCCTGCGCTACGTGGGCAGGGTCATCGCGCTTTTGGGAGGCCCCCTTTCCCTTGGCTTAGGCATCGCCTTCGCCGCCGGAGCCATGCCCGTGGCCATTCCCCTGGCCGGCGCCATCGGCATGATTGCGGGAGGAGGCCTCCTCACAGCCTCCGGTATCATCCAGCTTGGCCTCTGGGCCCACGGTAATGTCCAGGAGAAAGAACTCGTCTCCATAAAACAACAAAACAGCGATGCTGCCGGAAAAATCAGAGAGCTTCAGGAGGAGCTGCGCCGCATGGGACTGACCCAAGATCAGATCAACAGCATTCCTTTGAAACCGCCATCCAGGGCAATCCCCTCGGCTTGACCTCAACCCCGCAAAACCAGGAGCGCTTTTATGGATCATGGGCCGAGCGGATACGCAGTGATATAGAGGCCAGTCCTGCGGCTGCCGATGCTCCTAATGGAAACTTCCGCTGGCTCTACACCTATCAAAATCAAGTGATCGAAGTCACCTTCTCCAAGCAAGGCCGCGATCTGCGGGTCAGCTCCATCCGCTCCATTGAACGGCCGCTTAATCCTGCTTTAATCAACCCGGTTCAATTGGACCCTGTTGTCCGCTGGGACCGCCAAATCACCGGCCAAAACAACCAGGAACTTAACGCCGATATAGAGCAGGCTGTCCAGGAGCAGATCGAAAACCTTTACGGGCAGCAAAACCAAAATTCCCCAGCCTCGGACAACCTGGCGGCGATTCTCCTTTATAACGAACAAACAAATACGACCAATATCTACCAGACAATCTACGGCCCGGCCCCCAACAATAGTTCAGTAACGCGCACCGGCCAGCAGTTATACCAGGTCAGGGGCAGTCCGGAAACCATGCAAACTGTCCGTGGCTGCCGCAGTTACCAGCAGGAGGGAAGATGGCGCGCCGCTTGCGAGGGTGGGACCCAGGCAAGCTCAGAACTCCCTTCCCAAAACCCCCAGGATTACCGCATTGAGGGAGCCGCCTTCCCGCCGGTGCGGCCGTCCAATTCTGACGGCGAAATAGTCCTGACCGATGGGACCCATGTCCGCCAAAGGCCGCATAATCCCGATCAATGGCAGATGCACAATGGCTTTGATATCAGGACCAATGATTGCCCTGACAGCCATTGCCCTGTCTTGTCTTTAGGAGATGGCGAGGTGGTGGAAGTTGGGGCGAGCAAACAGCTCGGTTATTATGTCATCGTTAAATACACGAATAAAGATTCCCAGGCCCAAACCACCTGGCTTGCCGTTACCGCTCACATGGACAGCCAATCGGTCAATGTCGGCGATTCTGTTGAGACCGGAACGTCGCTTGGCCTCTCTGGGACAACGGGGGGACAAGACCTATACGGCGTCGGTTCCCCTCAATGGCTTAAAGGTGTTGATCCACACATTCATTTCATGCCGTTCAGATTTCCGGAAAGCCGACAAGAGGTCTTGAGTCGGGCAATAGAAAATAACAGAGAAACAATCAGACAGCATCCTGAGAGAAGAACTCCGTCTCAAAACGTTCTTAATTTCATTTGGAGCAACAATAATGTCCGCAATGTCCCGGTCATTGTCGTTAACCGTCAAAACCAGGTTTCAACGCATCAAGTTAAAACTTTTAATTATCTTAATTCTGATATTTCAAGTATGATGGAGGAAATCCAAAGATGAAACAAATAATTAAATTCGCGTTTGTTTTTGCCGCTGCTTTGCCGACCACGCTTTTACAGGCGGATCAATGGGAAACTTACCATGACCCGGCATGGGCTTTTAGCGTCAAAATGCCTCCAGGAACTACTCCGGATGTGCGGCGTGGCCCTGATGGCGTTTCTGTCCTTATAACAGCCAAAGGAACCCCTCATTCGGTTCCAGATATACAGGGTGACGGCCTTGTCCAGGGATTCAGTTATACCTACAGCTTGGAAGTTATGTGTGAACGCTATTCGAGTGATTTGCGGGAATGGATAAACGAACAAGAGTTTAATATCACCAGGCCTATTATGCAGGAAGTATTCCTCTTGGAGCAAACCACAGTAACTTTAAGCAGTCATCTTTTTACCCGCAAAAAATTCCTGCATTATCCCGATGAAGGGAATGATCTCATTACTTATTTCTATACACCGCAGAGTCCCAATGCTTGGTGCTTCATGGAGGCCACTTATAGTACAGCTGTTCAGCCCAATGACCGCTCTGCCCAGGAAATGACTTATGTCCGCGAAATCGAAAACATCGCCAACACTATGATGTCTTCTTTCCGCTACTGGGGGCTCTGGTAAGATGATCCTGGGACTCCTGATTGTATTTTTTTTGTTTGAGCCGGCTGTCCAAGCCAAAAAACCGCCCTCTTTCGACCGTTTCCTTCCAAAATTTTCCAAGACCATTGAATCAGGAAATTTTTCCTCCTATCCCAAAGAGGACATTCCTGTCCTTGAAGAGCTCAAAAAAATCTTTCCCAAAGACGCCTCAGCCCTTAAATGCCAACAAATCGAAAAAAAAATTCCCGGCGCTTTTTATTTATTTTAGCGGCTTCTTGCGCCGTAGTTGTCATTGTATTTTTTGGGGTCATGCTTTTTTTCATTCTCCCGGGCAGCCGCAAGACAATCGCGGCCTTGGCCCAGTCGCAAAGAATTTGGATTGCCGGCCAAGCCGCTTTTGTCTTGACTCATTTCGGTTTTTATGAAGACCGTTCCCTCGTTTTGTCATTGCTCGATCACCCTGCTTGGCAAGTGCGCCGGCAAGCCGTTAGATGGCTAGGCAAAGACGTCTCAATCGAGACGGCCGAAATTCTTCTGCCTAAATTGCTCGATAAAAGCGGGTCCGTCGTCGCGGAAACAGCCGCAGCTCTGGGAAATTCAAAGGCTGATGTTTTATACCCTTTGGCCATAGCCGCGGCCCACCCCCGGTGGTGGGTGCGCCAGGATGCTGTGGTGGTATTAGGCAAAATTCGTGATCCGCGGGCCAGGGATTTTTTGATCGAAGCATTGCATGATTCTGATTACCGGGTGCGCTTGAAGGCGGCCGAGGAACTCGGCGCTCTGGCGGATGCCGAGGCCGCCCCGCTCCGCAGGGCTCCGAGGGCGGAGATACGGCCAGAGGCCGTGGCCGCCGCGGCGCTTATTGAGTTTTTGGCCTGTCTGTCGGATGACGTCCGGCAGGCGGCCATCGAGGCTCTGGTCCGGATGGGCCCTGAAATAGGCGACAAAATTGTTGCCGCGACTTATTCCGCCAACCAACGCTTGGCCATCGGCGCCATGACGGTTCTCGGCCGGCTCGGCCACGAAAGGGCAAAAATCCGGCTGGAACAGATGCTTCGCGAAGGTTTTGATCCTGATTTTTTGCCCGTGGTTCACGAGCACATCAAGCGCGGCTGGTTCGATGAAGCCTGCAAACTTTTTTTACTCATGGCCATGGAAAGCCGGGATCAGGGTTTGGCCATCAAGGCTCTTGTGGCCGGCCATGATACGGATACCTGGAGAAAGCACGCCGTAGTCATTAACGATCCCGAATTTTTAAAACCCAAGAGTCCCAGCCAAAAAAGAGTCAACCGCATGGGTTTCGAGATGGGCATTCGTCTGGCTTACCGCCTAAGGCCGAAGACCAGTCGCCTTTTTATCAAATATCTGACGCAAGAGGTCCGTCAAGCCGGTTATGATTTGGAAAGACTGCCGCCTGAGCGGCCTGATCCGGAAAAGATTTTTATTCAAAAGGCTTCGGATTTGCTTGAAGAAAAACGGACCGGCGAGGCTTTGGCGCTGCTCGAAGAGATTCTGATCCGCGATCCTTATCGCTTTGAAGCGCATCTGCTTGAAGGCCAGGCGTTTCTTATCGAAAATCGCTGCGACGAAGCCATGGCGGCATTTGAGCGGGCTTTGTATTTCAACCCGACCGATTTGGCGTGCTTAAGAGGCAAGGGAAAGATTTTTCAGATTCAAAAACGCTACAGCGAACTTACCGATCTTTATTTTACTGCCAGGGACTGGCATCCCCATCCGGCAAAAAAATGGCGGGGACAGGAAGATTTTCTTTGGAAAGAATAATAAAGAAAGGGATCGAGGGATTAAGGGATCAAGGGATCAAGATATCCGCTCCCTCCTTCCCTTATTCCCTCATTCCCTTATCCCTTTTCTTTTTGGCTTTATCTTTGGGCGGCTGCCAGAAGGCCTGGAATTACCGGATACAAGCTGCGACGGAAAAATTTAAAGCGGCAAAGGTTTTAATGGAGAAAAAAGAATGGAAAAAAGCCGTGGGTCCGCTTAAGACCGCTTCCAAAGACAATCCATTTGATTCCGATATTTGGCATCAGCTTGGAATATGCTATCAGGAAATAGGCGAAAAAGGATGGGCCCGCGACATGTATAAGAGATCGTTGGAGCTTGATCCCGGCAACTCCGGCGCTCATATCGGCCTCGGTATGCTTGACTGGCAAAAAGATTGGCATCGGGCGGAGAAAGAATTTGTGGCGGCTTACAAGCTGGCCCCGCGCGAGGCTGCGACTAATCGCGCATATCCGCTCCAGCATGCCATGGCGGTTTATTTCAGAACAAACGGTTACACAAAAAAAGAAATCGAGTCGCGCAAAATCATCCGGGAACTTTATCCTGATTGGGCGGAAAAAACCGCGGATTTGGCCGATGCCTATAATCTTGACAAGAATTACAATGAAGCCGTCGAGTATTTTGAAAAGACGCTGAGCTTGTTAAAAGACAAGCGCAGGCTTTATGAACGGCCATATATCGGTCTTGCCTGGGCATATTTTAATTTGGGGATGCGCCGCCAAGCGGCCCAGGCTTTGGATGAGGCCTTTAAATTAAACCATTGGAACGGCTTGGGTCTTTATATCGCCGGGCTTTTATCCTGGCAGGCCGGCGAAATTTCTTTGGCTCAAAAACATCTTAGGTCAGCGGCTAATAATTGCGACGACGGACGCCCTTTGATTGCCTTGGCCGAGTTAAGCCAAGTGCAAGGAAATTATGACGCCGCCCCGCTCCGCAGTGCTTCGGGGGCGGAGCTACGGCCAGAGACCGAGGCCGCCCGCCAGTATCTGGATTTGGCGGCCCGGCGGTTCGATAAAGACGACTTTACCTTAAATGAGCTTGGTATTTATTATGAAAAAAACGGCCGCTTCGCCGAGGCGGTTGATTTCACCATAAAAGCGGCCCAACTTGCGCCGGAAAACTGGCGATACCGCTGCCGCCTTTACGAGATTTCTATGGCCGGCGGATCGGAAGATAAGGCTTGGTGGTTTTTTAAAGAATGCGAGCGCTGCGCCCCCAACGAAGAAATTCGCAATCTTATTTACGGAGAATTAGCGGTAAAATAACCTGTGAAATATTTAAAAATTTAATCCTATGCTGCTTCCGCGTGTTTTAACGGCTGTGGTGGGAATTCCGGCGATTCTACTGGCTATTCATTTAGGGGGCCTTTCTTTTATTATTTTTGTTCTCGGGCTCGGGCTTTTTTGCCTTTATGAGGCTTTCCAGCTTTTCGGCAAAATGGAGGCTGGGCCGAGGAAGGTTTTGGGCTATGGCCTGGGAATTGTTCTGTTTGCCCTTTTTATTTTTCCCTCCCACGCTCAGCCGAAATACGCGCCTTTGCTTGGGAGTCCTTCCTTGCTTGGCCTAGGCTTGACGATCGCCATTGTTTTTTTGACGTTGGTCGAGCTTTTCCATATTAAAACCCGGTCCTTTATCTCAAGCGCCGTGACCCTGTTCGCCGTTCTATTAGTCATGTGGCCTCTGGCTCACCTTGTTTTATTGCGGGACCTTGTGCCGTTGGGAAAACAGTGGTGCCTGTTTCTTTTTGTCACAATTTGGGTTTCCGATACGTTCGCCTATTTTATCGGGCTCAAGCTGGGCCGCAGGAAACTGGCTCCCCGGGTTTCTCCTAAAAAGACGATCGAGGGTTTTCTGGGCGGCGTTGTCGGCGCCGCCCTGGCCGCCAGCCTTATGTGGGTGATTTTTTTCAGAAGCCATGGCTTGGACTACGGCGAAACAGCCGTCCTGGGCGGCCTTGGCATCGGCGTGCTCGGCCAGCTTTCCGATTTGGTTGAGTCGGTATTGAAAAGGCAGGCCAAGGTCAAAGATTCCGGCGACATTCTTCCCGGACACGGCGGATTTTTGGACCGCTTCGATTCCTTCCTGCTCACCGCGCCGCTGCTATACTACTACGTGATTTTAAGATGGTAGTCCTTTGCCGGGTTTGCCTGAAAAAAACCAGGGTCGGCCTTGTGAGGCCGCCCTTGCCGGTCTCGCCCCGCTGTATGCGGATGCGGGGCTCCGACAGGCTTTTTTTCAGGCAAACCCGGCGCGGACTTTGAGGGATAGTGAAAAGGAAAAAAGTCGTTATTTTGGGAAGCACCGGTTCGATAGGGCAGAGCGCCGAAGCTGTTCTTTTATCCGCGCCGAAAGGACATTTTTGCGTTTCCCTGGTGGCCGCCTCAAGCTCGGTGGATAAACTTGTGGCTCAGGCCCGAAAACTTGGAAGTTCTGCGGTTTATTTGGATGATGCCGCCAAGGTCAGGGGACTTTGCAATGGGGTCAGGTCTTCATTTGTCACATGTCCGGGACATGTGACAAATGAAGACCTGACCCCATTGCGGATTTTGGACGGCCGCGGCGAACTGCTCGGCTTTCTGGCCGGCGAGCCTTTCGACATCTGCGTTGTTGCCTTGACTGATTTCGAGCTTTCCTGTCTTGCCATGGAGGCGATGCTCGGCAGAAAGGACCGGCCGCTTAACGTCCTTGTGGCCTCCAAGGAGCCGATGGTTGTTTTGGGCGATCATTTCCGCGCTATTGCGTTGCAAAACGGGCATCACCTTATACCGCTCGATTCCGAACCATCGGCTATTTTTCAATGTTTGGGCGGCAGTATTGACGCGGCAAACGTTAAAAAGATTTATCTGACGGCCAGCGGCGGGCCTTTTTACCGTCCAGGCGTCAATCTTAAAGACGTAACCTCGGCCATGGCCCTGGCTCATCCAAAATGGAAGATGGGCAGGAAAATAACCATTGATTCAGCCACTCTAGTCAACAAAGCGCTGGAGCTTATGGAGATCGGCAATCTGTTTGATTTTCCGGTTGAAAAAATCGAAGTTGCCGTTCATCCCGAGTGCATTGTTCATTCCATGGTAGAGATGAACAACGGTTCCATCCTGGCCCAACTTGGTCCGGCGGATATGAGGCTTCCCATCGGTTACGGCCTATTATGGCCTGATGGCTTTAAATTCGACGGGTTTACCAGACCGTTGGGCTTAAATGATTTTTCACGCATGACGTTTGAAAAGCCGCGGCCAGGGCGCTTTCCCTGCTTTGATACAGCTATGGAGGTTGCCGGTATTGGCGGCCATGGGGTCAGGTCTTCATTTGTCATTCCCGCGTCCGCCGGAGGCGGATCCGCCTTTGGCGGAAAAGCGGGAATCCAGATCAACGAAGACCTGACCTTATGGCCTAGGCTTCTCGCCCGATCGGCTTTCTTGGCCGCTGACGAAGCGGCTGTTGAGATGTTTTTAGCGGGCCGGCTGAAATTTTCCGAAATGCCGGCCTTGTTGAAAAACAGCGTTAATGCGGCTCAATCGCAATTCGCTAAGATTAACAGGCAGGCTCCGGCCAAAGGCGCGGAGTTTTGTCTGCAGGTTTATAAATGGACGAAAAATAAAGCATGGTCGCTTTAAGCATCATCATCGCCTTGGGGCTGGTGGTTTTTTTCCACGAGTTCGGCCATTTTATAAGCTGTAAGCTTCTGGGAATCCGCGTCCTGACATTCGCCTTCGGTTTTGGCCGGGAAATCGCCGGGTTCACCTGGGGGCAGACTCGCTATTCATTGTGCGCCTTTCCTTTGGGGGGATTTACCAAGCCGGCCGGCGAGGACCCCGGGGAACTCAGCGGCGCTCCTGATGAATTTTTCGCCAAATCATGGAAAGCCAGGATTCTTGTGGCTTTGGCCGGGCCCTGGATGAATTATGTTTTTTCATTTTTTCTTTTTTGGTTCGCCTTTTGGGTCTTAGGCGTTCCCGAGCATTCCAAAGAGCCGGTGGTGGGCATGGCGCTGGCAGGTTCGCCGGCTTTGGAGGCCGGAATCCAAGCCGGCGACCGGCTGAGGATGATTTATGCCAAAGGCGGCCAAGAGAAAGCCGGCATCGAGTCTTGGGATGAGATGTCCGATTTTATCCATGCCCGGCCCAATGCCCGGCTTGAGCTTCACATCGAGCGTGACGGTTTTCCTAAAGTCATTGATGTTTTTACGCAGAAAGACGAGCGCCGCGGCATCGGTTTAATCGGCATAACGCCGCAGGTCAATTACCGGAAAATGGGTTTTACCGAGGCGGTCATCGCCAGCTTGCGCGAGCTTGTTCATTGGAGCGTTTCATCTTTGGTTTATTTGTGGGACAAAATGCGCCGGGGGGAAAAGCCTGATCTGGCCGGCCCGGTGGGAATAGTCAGTATGATGTCTAAAGCGGCTAAAGCCGGAACAGCTGATTTTTTATCGCTTTTAGCCGTCATTTCCATTGCCATCGGGTTTTTTTTTTTTTTTCTCATTCCGTTGCTGGACGGCGGGCATGTGGTGCTTTATCTTTGGGAGGCGGTCTCGCGCCGGAAAATCACCCGCAATTTTTTAATGCGCGCCAATACCGTGGGCTTGGCCATTTTGATTCCTGTTTTTATTTTTGCCTTTTACAACGACATTGATAGGGTATGGGCCGGCCGCCGGGCCAAGACCAAAACAGAATTTCAGGAACTCATAAAAAAGTGAGGGTGCACCATGCGTTTTAGTAAAGCCTTTGTTCCGACCATGCGCGAGGATCCGACCGAGGCGGATACGATTTCACATCGCCTGCTGCTGCGCGGCGGTTTCATCAGGAAAGTCGCCGGCGGAATTTATGAATGGCTGCCTTTGGGCGTCAAGGTGCTTAGAAAAATCGAAACCATTGTCCGCGAAGAGATGAACGCGGTCGGCGGCCAGGAAGTGTCGCTGCCTGTCGTTCATCCAAAAGAGCTTTGGGAAGCGTCCGGCCGCTGGGGCAAATACGGCAAGGAGCTTTTACGTTTTAAAGACAGAAAAGATGCTGAATTCTGCCTGGCCGCCACGGCGGAGGAGGTCATCACGACTTTAGTCGCCAAACACGTGCGATCTTGGCGGTCGCTTCCTTTGATGCTTTATCAGATCGGCATGAAATTCAGGGACGAGATCAGGCCGCGTTTCGGCGTCATGCGGGCCAGGGAATTCATCATGAAAGACGCTTATTCGTTTCATGCCGACGAGGCGGATGTGGATCGCTATTACCAGGAAGTCTTTAAAAGCTATTGCCGGATTTTTGACCGCATCGGGCTTCGTTACCGGACCGTTGAGGCGGAAACCGGTCCCATCGGCGGCAGTTTTTCCCATGAATTCATGGTTTTGGCCGAAACGGGCGAGGATTTGATCGTCCATTGCTCCAATTGCGACTATGCCGCCAATCTGGAAAGAGCCGAATGCGCCCAAATAGGTAATGGGCAGGGGAAGGGGTCAGGTCTTCATTTGTCATTTGTTAGTAGTGACTTGAGGACGGCCAAGGGTTTGTTGCAACAAATGACAAATGAAGACCTGACCCCTTCCCCAGACCTGACCCCATTGCAAGACGTGGCCACCCCGGGACTATACAGCGTGGAGGATGTTTCCAAGTTTCTAAAAATTCCCAAAGATCATTTTATTAAGACCCTTTTTTACTGGGCCGACACCAATAAACCAATCGTTTGTCTTTTACGCGGCGATCATGAGCTCAACGAGTCCAAGCTTAGGCGCGCCTTGAAAGCCGATGAGATTAAAAAAATGGAAGAAAGCGAATACGAGGCCCTTTGCGATGTGCCGGTCGGCTTTGCCGGGCCCCA
>JACQWW010000218.1 GCA_016209025.1 Elusimicrobiota bacterium
AACTAAAACCCAATCCTGCCGTCGGATACGTTCCATCCCAGCCGCCCCTTAAAGCAAAAGTCCCAAGAAGCTGATATTCCAATCCGGCGCGGACAAAACTGCCGACAGCATCGGAAAAAACACCGTCAACGCTCAATAAAGGCAATCGCGGTAATTTTAGAGAAACTCCCGCTCTGCCTGATCGGGGCAATTCGTCATAGCCGCCCGAACGCTCAAGTTTTGAGCCCATAAGGTTCTGGCCCTGTATGCCGATGCCGAAACTCCCGAATTTCCAAAGCATGCCTGCGTCAACATCGGCAGCGTTGGATTTAACGCCTGCGATCTCTTGCATGAACAATTTGCCGGTCAATCCAAGAGTCCAGGCGCGCATTGGCTGACAGGCAAATCCCAGCAGATAAGCATTTTTGTAATAGTTGTCTTCTCCGGAAATTGCCAGGGACGCGGCGGTTTTTTGAACCGACCCCAGATCAAGGCGGATTGCGCTCAATCCCCAGCCAAAAGGCGACGCTGTCATGGAGTGCGCTATAGAAACCTCTTGTAACGACGTATCTTCGTATAAATCCACATAACTCAACGACGCTTCATTGCGCCCCGGCAAAGCCAGCCCCGCCGGATTCCATACTAAGCTTGCCGCCCCCTCCGCCACCGACCCAACAGCCCGCCCCATAGCCAAAGCCCTAGCCCCAGATGCCGCCCCCACAAACGCCCCCGGCACCCCACCCTCATACTTCGCGGCCATTGCCGGAAAAACTAAGACGCCCAGCGCAACCAAAGTATAAGCGGCTCTCTTAAAATCTTTTTCCCCTCGCCCCGCTAAAAATTTTGCATACTTTACCCGTTGCCCCGCTGGCTCAATGGAGAGAGCGCTCGGCCTGACGAACTGAGAGTTCCGGGTTCGACTCCCGGGCGGGGCAGCCAGGTCAGCTGCTCTCGGAGATGAAAGTCCAGTCAGGAAGTTGACCCCCCTTGATTTTTTGGGTTTTTTCTGTAAGACTAATATCGGTTCGTCAGGCTGGTGCTCCATAGTCAGCGGAGCAGTGGCATTCGTAAAAAAAACCCTGGTTAAAAACCGGGGTTTTTTGTTTTGTTCCGTGCAGTGATCCATATTCATTGCCACTTTTTATCTTTCATACTCTCATGCGCCGTTTTTTCCCTCTCCCCTTGTGGGAGAGGGCAGGGTGAGGGGTTCATCCCAAGAATTTGATTTAGCTTTCTCACTTTACCCCTATCTTCCACTTGACTTTCTGCCACCCGGCCTCGATCAAGCAAATATAGACATCCGCCGCGGCCCATCGGCCATCGCCGGTTTTCCCGTCCCAGGAAACTTCATTGGGCCCCATGCGGCCGCCGCTTTCGCCCGCGGCAATGGTTTTGTCCCAAACCAAGCCACCCATAACGTCGTAAATCCGTATGACCGTTTCCCTGTCCTGGTCAAGGTTGTAACGTATTCTCGCGGTCTCACCTTTAAGGGGCGCGAAAGGATTGGGATAACTGCTCAATCCGACAATAGCCGAGGCGGCAGGGGTATATTCCATGATTCTAAAAAGCGTAAAGTGCCTGACCCCGCCGGAAACCTTTTTATTCGCGGTATCAACAGTTGAATTGGAAACCAAAGCCCAGTATTTCTGGTTTTCGTCATAAAAAAACAGCCGCAGAGAATTTTCATTCATGCCGGCCACGTCACTGGCCGTATAGGGCAGGGTTATCGTCACCTCTTTTTGAAAATTTTTCGTGCCGTCAGCCATTTTAATGTCCCGAACGACCGGCGTGGCCTTGACCGTAGAATCCCCATCCGGCGGCGCAGGCGGCGCGCTCGGCGTTTGAATAATAAGTTGAGTCGCGCTGGAAACTGCTCCGGCTGGAATTTCGATTTTTACCCCGTCCGTCGAGTTGTAAACATTGTCGGACAAAGGATTAACTTCCGCGTCAACGATGAATTTATAATAGGCCGCTGAGGTTCCGATGTTTCCCGCCCCATCTTTGGCCGCCACATGAAAATACCATGTCCCATCAGCCAATAAATCTGCGGTTTGAATTGAACCGGTGGATGAGAAAGTATGGGTTGACGTCAGCACCGCGCCTGAAAGCGAATCAATTTTCCAGTAATAACCCGCGATGCCAGACAAATCGTTTGGGCCGGAAACGCCAAAACTCGGATTAACAATGGGATAACCATTGACGGAATCCGGGTGCGTGGTGGAAACAATAACAGACGGCGCTCCGGGCGCCGTTAAATCAACCATTATGCCGTTTGAGTTCTCCGACCAGCTTCCATAAAGCCCATCTCCGTTTTTAACCCTGACCCGGGCGTAATAAGTCTGGCCATCAACGGCTCCGGTGGCGGTTTTCGTCAGGATATTACCCGCATCGCCGTCAAAAAGGTTGCTGCCTGCCGGGGCACTGCCGACTTGGAGGTAATAACCCGCAATACCCGACTCGGCATCGGCGGCAGAACCTTGAGTCCAGCTAAACGTTAAACTTGACGAGTTTACGTATATCCCGGCATCCGTCGGTGTGGTGGCGAAACCAGTGGGTAGCGTCATGTCAACCGATGTCATTGTTGATAACGTAATGCCGGAAGGCGTTGATACACCGTCGCCGTTTACGGCCCGAATAGTCAAATAGTATGTTGTACTGCTAAAAAGGCCGTCAAGGGTCGCGCTCGTTACAGTAATGGTCATGGTTGTCGTTGATCCGCCTGCCGTCCATCTGTCAATCCGATAGGATGTGCCCAGAGAATTATCATTGGCTCCCCACGAAACAGTGAGCGATGATACTCCGACCTCAACAAACGCAAAACCGGTCGGCGGAGCGGCAAGCGTATAAAGCGTTGCCGCAGTTGAACTGCTGGCCCCACCGATGTTAAAGGCCATCACCCGGCGGGTATAAGCAGTGTTGGTCGAGAGATTCGTCTCGGTGAAAGACAAATTGTTGGCGGCGAGATTGCCCGACATGTTGCCATCCGACGACGATATAACTTTAAAGCCGTCCTCATAGGATACATTGGCCCAAGTCCAAGTAATACTGGAAGTGCCCAACACAGAACCGCCAAATGATCCTGGAGAGCTTGGGGGGTCCACTATGGCTACAATGGGCAGGTTATCCCCCATTTCACCCGGACCATCACCGCGAGCGCCGCTACCCCCAAGACCCAGCTGACCTGCGCCGTTTTCTCCCCAACATTTAACCGTGCTGTTATCCAACACAGCGCAGATATCGTGTACGCCGGAAGCGATTGCTATAGCCATGCGGCCGGTGCCTAGCGAAACTGCGGGCAGGCTGTCTCCCATCTCGCCCGGTCCATCTCCGCGATGGTTAATATCCCCAAGGCCGAGCTGACCTCCATTGTTTTGTCCCCAGCATTTGACCATGCCGTTATCCAACAGAGCGCAAGTATGGTATCCACCGGCAGCAATGGCCGTAGCTGTGCGGCCAGTGCCCAAGGAAACAGTTGGCAGACTGTCTCCCATCTCACTCGGACCATCGCCGCGACTAACGGTATCTTCAAGACCAAGTCCACCGTAGCTGTTCAGTCCCCAACATTTGACCATGCCGTTATCCAACAGAGCGCAAGTATGGGATATGCCGGCAGTAATAGCCGTAGCTGTGCGGCCAGTGCCCAATGAAATAGTTGGTAGGCTGTCCCCCATTTCGCTAGGCCCGTCACCGCGAGAGTTGGTATCCCCAAGACCCAGCTGACCTGCGCTGTTTTTTCCCCAGCATTTGACTGTGTTGTTATCGAGGAGAGCACAAGCATGGGGGGATAAACCTGAAGCAATGGCAGTAGCTGTGCGGCCAGTGCCTAATGAAACAATTGGTAGACTGTCTCCCATCTCGCCCGGACCATCGCCGCGATGGTCAATATCTCCAAGGCCGAGCTGACCTTCGCTGTTTTGTCCCCAGCATTTGACTGTGCCGTTATCCAACACAGCGCAACTAAAATATTCTCCCGCAGTGATAGCAGCAGCCGTGCGGCCAGTGCCCAGCGAAACCGTGGGCAGGTTATTCCCCATTTCACCAGGACCATCGCCGCGACTGACAGTATCTCCAAGGCCAAGTCCACCGCGTAAGTTCGCTCCCCAACATTTGACCGTGCCGTTATCCAACAGAGCGCAAGTATGATAGTAGCCAGCAGCGACAATGGGGATAGCAGAAGCACTCGCAGGAATTAAAAGGATAAAGAGAAGGGGCAGGCTTACCCACGCCTGACAGTTCTTTGCTTCTCGAATTTGTCCCATGCGAGTCAAAGGGGTCAGGCCCTCAATCCCGCTCACAATTTCACCCATGTCTTATCAAAAGAATTCCAACTGCCCTCTCGGATCAGTCTGAAATCTATCATCGGCACCTGCTGCTTGCCATTTAGCGGGTCTTCAAAGTATAAAGGATATGGGGTCAGGATATGGGGTCAGGTCTTCATTTGTCACTTGTTCATCCTCAAAAAAGCGTGAAAATGGTCATTTTTGACATAGGTCTCGACGGAGCCACTTGAATGCTTACT
>JACQWW010000239.1 GCA_016209025.1 Elusimicrobiota bacterium
CGGCCGCGGCGCCGGCCACCAGCCCCAGAACCCAAGGCCTGATTTTTGCCAATCCACCCCATTTATCATCCGGAAATATCCAAAGCAAAAAAAACAAAAAAATCATACAGGAATAAGCCGTCATGTTATAGCCCTGGCAGGAATAATAACCCGCGATCCCATTAAACGCCGCGGCCAAGGCGGCTCCGGCCGCGGTCCAAAAACCGAAATAAAGCCTGGCGCCGGCGACGAGAATAATGAAAGCCGCGAAGGTCCAAAAAAGACTAAGCATCCTTAAGGCAATATTATCGTCGGCGAAAAATCCCAAAACAAGTTTCACTAAAAAAATGTAAAGAGGTTCACGGGCTCCTGAATCGTAAAAAAAACGCGACTCCCTGGCCAAAACCGGATAGCCGGCAGGATCGGTCAGGGCAACACCAGAAAAAGCCCGCCAGTATCCTCCCAGTAGAATCAGATAGGCGAAAAAAGCCGCGGCCCACGCAATAATTTCAGCGCTCCGGCCATAACGCAAACGCCAATCATCAATAAGATGAGATTTATTTACAAGCAGGGGAGTGCTGATTAAGGTCTGACAGGCAGCCAGATCGCTGTAACGCCTTTTAGTTGTTTTGACTGGAAGTCGAAATCTTGACCGAAAGCGGCGGGAACCGGCATTGCCGAGGCTTTAATTTTCTTCTTTTTAGTTGCCGATGGCTGACGGATAGTGATCGGGGACAAAGAAACGGTCTGCGCGATATTGAACGGCCCGGCCCTGATTTCCATTTGGTTCGATCCTTTTTTCTCCGCGGTGTTGATGTCCCACCACGTGCCGAGCTGGGAAACATATACGCTCATGCCGGTCACGATAAACCGGCCGGCCCCGGGAACCCGCTCGCGGACCTTCTGGCGCAGACGAATTTGACGATCACCGTCCTGAATAGTAAAACTGTCCCGGTTATAAAACATGAAATTATCGCTCAAGCCCGTAAACATGGCGTTCATTTGAAAGGGCTGGCCGCCGGTATCCGTGCCTTTGATTTTTGTCAAAACATGAAGGTTATATTTGGCATGGACTTGATTTAAAGCCTCTTTGGAGATGAAATACAGGCATTGACCCCTGATAGCGTCTTCGCTGAAAAAATCAACTGCCGACCATCCTCTGGCCACTGCTTCCGCCAGTAATGGGTCCATCTTTTCAAAGGTGACTTCCCGCATGGAGTTTTTAACTCCCTCCAATTCCGGAGCAATGGTCAAATATGGGGCTATTTTTTCAGGAGCCGGCTTGGATAGGCTCTCACAAAAACCGGAAGGAAAAACCGTGTCGGCGCTCAGGGGACTCGCCGAAAAGAGCAGGAGGATCATTCCGCTCAAAAACAACATTATGTTCTATATTATCATACGGCAGGCTGGTTTGTAAACATACGATGGAAGTCTTCTATCAATTTCTTCACGTCTTAAGTGGCTCAATCGCGGCGGGAAGCATTTTATTGAGCGCCTTAACCGCGAAACCAGGCGACAAACACTATGGGTGTTCCGACACGGCGCCGGATACGGCCTGGCGCGTAAAAATTATTACCTGGATTTGTATTGCCGTGCTTTTTGCGACCGGCTTTCATAGAATTTACCCCCTCCTGGGCACGCCCCTCATGCGCATCCCGTACGCCCAGATGTGGCGGATTAAAATAGTCATGGTTTTCGCCTTGATCTTGTCCATGGGAGCTGTTGATTTTTACTTCAACCGGCGCCTGGCAAAAACAGACCAGGCATCGCCGTCTTTTCAAAAAACGCTTTTTTGGACCAAAGCTCTTTCAAAAGTCCAAATTTTGTTTTTACTAGGAATTATTTCGTTTTCGGTCCGCATGCGCCTTTATACCTGGTAGAACATTCAACCCAATCTCTTTGTTAGAATGTTAACCAGTTCTTTTAGTTCCGGGGTAGCTCAATGGTGGAGCGGTCGGCTGTAAATATGAAATGCGATTGGCATCTTTGTAAAAATGAACTAAGTGGCCGCCGGCGTAGATTCTGCAGCGCACGTTGCAAAGAAAAGTTCTATGTCAACAAACGACGCAAAGAACTAAAGCGCCAAGCAGTAACCTACAAAGGCGGGCAATGCATTCTTTGTGGCTATGATAAATGTGTAGACGCCCTTGTATTCCATCATGCTGGCGGCAAAGAATTCGGCATTGCTCATAAAGGCCACACGAGATCGTGGCAAGCAGTTCGAAGCGAACTAGACAGCTGCGTCCTTGTGTGCCAAAACTGCCATTCGGAAATACATGCCAATTTGCATTCAATGCAGCTTCCGCGAGTAATCGCGGTTGAAAAATCGGATGAATTCAGGAAAACCTGCGGTCTAAGCGGCCATGGCAATCCTGAGCCAAGTCTGGCAAAAAGCCAAGTGTAGCCAGGAAGGTGCAGAGACTAGGGGATGAGGAGCTTACCAATAAGCCCCATTAGCGTCCGGTCTGCCGTTAGTCTCGATTAACGGGAGAATGAGATAGTCCAAGCCTTAAGGAAACTTAAGGGCACTTGTAACCGATAGGTTGTGGGTTCGAATCCCACCCCCGGAGCGGATTCGTGCGCTCATCAAAACGAACTTGGTCCCCGTCTATCTGCCAGTTGAGCTCTGGAAGAGGGCGCAGGATAAGCTGAATCATGGATTTCTCTTCGGCGTAGACAACCTCCTGAACTAAAAGAGCGGTGAGTTCCCTCTGCTTTATGGGATTGAGGCGGTTAAACACCTTGGTGAACGTTAAAAGATTGTGCCGTATCACATCGGCGCTGATCCGGCGCTCTTCCAATTCCCTGATTTCCTGATCCGTTCTCTCGATCCTGGCTTTAAGTTCCCCCGCCTTCTTTTCCAGTTCCTCAATTCTCTCCATGATAAAACGGTACTTTGTCGAGGCCGATCCTTTTTCCGCCAGCACGCCAACCAGGTTGCGGGCCTCCCCCCCGACCTTGCCCAGTTCCGCGGCCAGCAAGGTCTTTTCCTGTTTTTTGGGACCCAGATGATCCGAAGAATCTCTCCGGGCGCGCTCCACTATTTTTTGGACCACCATTTCATTTCTGCCTAAAAATCCAAGCCGCTCAATAACCAGCTTTTCCAGTTCTCTGGCTGAGACGCTGCCGACCTTGCAGGCTTCCTTGTCCATCTTATTGACCGAAACGCATTTGTAATAGAAATACTTCCTGCCTTTGGAATAGGCGAAATTCGGCGTCATCTGCGTGCCGCAGCAGGCGCAGCGCACTAAGCCGCGCAACAGAAAATTATGCTTATCCTGATTTGGGGATTTGTTCTTTTCCCTGTTTTTCCCAAGCTGTCTTTGAACGCGATGAAAAATATCTTCATCAAGGATGGGCTTATGCTCTCCATCGTAAAGACTGTCCCCGTGCCGGATTTTGCCTATGTAAATAGGATTTCTAAGCAGATAGGAAAGGTTTGTCTTGATGAATCTCCGGCCTCCTTTCTTATTGCCTTTTTTAGTCATCCATTCTTTAAGCCGGTGGCCTTTGGCGTTTAATCTTTTGGCCGCGGCGCAGAGGGATTTGGTTTCCAGGTAGGTTTCAAACATATCCCCCACGATCTTGGCTTCGCCGGTATTGACCTTCAACGATTTTGTTTCCGGATCGTAGTCATACCCCAAGACAGGATAGCCGCCGGGCCACTTGCCTTTCTTGGCCATGGCCACCCGCTTGTCCCTGGTCCTTTCGCTGATCAGCTCCCTTTCAAATTGGGCGAAGTCCACCAAGATCGAGCGCATCAGGCGGCCCACTGAGGAAGAGGTGTCAATCGGCTGGGTGACCGAAACAAAGGCCGCCTCATGCTTGTCGAAGATTTCAAGGATATGGAGAAAGTCTTTAGTGTTGCGGCTTAAGCGGTCGTATTTATAACAGACCACCACCTGAAATTTGCCGGCTTTGGCATCGGCAACAAGCCTCCTTAAGGCCGGCCGGTCCATGTTGCCGCCGGTAAAACCCGGGTCATCATAATCCACGGGAAATGCCCGCCAGCCTTCCCCTTCCCGGCTTTTTATGAAGGCTTCGCAATACTCTTTTTGCGCGTCCAGCGATGTAAAACCGGAATCCAAGTTTTCATCAGTGGATTTTCTGGTGTAGATAGCGCACCACTTGGCAGATTGTTTCTTTTCCGGCATAGCTATTATTTTCCTTTCTGAATCAGTTTCTTTTTGGCGAGGCAGGCGTCCAGGCTTTGCTTGGTCTGTCTTAATTCCTTCTCCAATTTTTCCGGCCGCGGAAGCGCCATCTTGTATTCCGAAGCTAAGATTTTATTCGAAAGCCCTTCCAGCGCGTATCGCGCGACGGCCTCGTTCTTTTTTGTGCAAAGAATCAGGCCCACAGGCGGGTTTTCATCCGCATACGTCCAATGCCGCCGGGCGTAATTTAGATAAAAGTGCATCTGCCCGGCATCGGTGTGGGTAAGCCGGTCCAGCTTCAAATCAATAAGAATCAGGCATCGGAGCTTGCGGTGATAGAAAACAAGATCAACGCGGAACCATTCATCGCCGATTCTCAAGCGCTTTTGGCGTCCGACAAAAGTAAAATCCCCGCCAAGCTCCAAAAGAAAATGTTCCAAATGCCGGATTAAAGCCTCTTCCAGTTCGCTTTCGGAATATTCGTCTTTAAGCCCCAGGAATTCCAAAACATAGGGGTCTTTGATTTCATCCTCCGGCATTACGGAATCCCCCGGCTTGGGCCGCCTGCCTTTAAAAATCATGGAGGCTTTGTTACGGGAAAGCAGCGTGCGCTCATAAAACTGGGAGCCAATCTGGCGGCTAAGCTGCCTTACGGACCATCCTCCACACAAGGCTTCATCCTCGTAGAAAGAGCGGGCCTGCCGGTCGTCAACTTTAATAAGTTGTACATAGTGGGTCCAAGAGAGCGGAAATGCCTGAACCGGCTCAACGGGAATGAATTTCCGAATCAGCGATTCGGATTTCTTGGTTTTCAAGGAGGCGTCTAATTTCCGAGGCAGTGATTCGGAAATTCGGCCGGCCGGCCAAGCCAGGTAAAACCGGCGCATCAACTCCAAATGGTCCACGGAAAAGCCCCTTCCAAAATGCAGGGTTAAATCTTTCTAAAGGCGCTCCAAAAGAGCTTCCCCGTAAACGGCCCTCTCGCGGCCAGCCTGCTCAAACTCTACAATCCTCCTTCCAATTTCCCAATAGGTGGCGGTAAGAATGGCGTTGACGGATCGCGCCGCCTGACGGCGTGCCTCGCTTAAAAGTTTTTGAATCCCTCGCGCGAAACGCTCATAACTGCCCACATTAAAAGAGGGTCGAATAACCAATCCCTTGGTTTCGGTGGTCGGTTGGCGTTTGGCCTTCTCCGGCATAGCCAGATTCTAACAATATTAAATCCGCAATGTCAAATTAACCTATCAAAACTTTCCTAAAAAAGTATGTTATCTTTTTGAAAAATCGGCGCGTTGCTTTTGTATTACTTCTGCGGGATTAATGCCGCCGTAAAACCCCGGGCCAGTTTCTCGGCGACTTTTTTGAGATCACGGACGGACAGGGTTTCGGCATCCTGGACGGCCTGGACTTGGGAGGTCGCCACGTCAATAATTTTGGCGCTCAGGTAATAAACGCCGGACATTAAAGTTGCGGAGCCGGTAAAAGATTTTCTCGACGTTTAAAATCTTGCCCATTTGGACGGCGCACTCCTCGGTCGTACAGCCGGTCTGCTGGAATTTCTGCTCGGTTAGAATCTTCTCCATGTTACCCCTGTCCACAACGACGAAAGCATTGGTATTAACAAGGGCGCTCCTGAAGAAATCCGTCACCGCGCCGGTCTCAATGTCGGAAAGGCCTCTGCTGTCAAAATCCATCACGGCCACCTGAAGCTTCCTGCCCTCGGGCACGGGTATCATACCTGAAGGCACCGGCGACGACTCTTTCATCGGCCCGACAGGCGCTGGCAATTGTTGCGCCTGAGCTTGTTTGGCCGCCAAAAGACTTGGTGTTTCTTTCTTAATGGAAAAATCGGGTGTGTCAACTTCAGAAATCGGAGTTACTTCTCGACTCATTAGTTCGAACGTTTCGTGTCCTTGCGGTAAGCGCCCCCTGACTTTCCCGCCGGCGGCTTGATATTCTCCCCGTGCTGCCCCCCAGTGGCGGCAGGGAGGAATAATGAAAAGCGTGTCCAGCCAAGGCACTCAAGAACAAGAGGTGAAAGTCCACTAATGGCAAAACTGGAAAGCCATATAGCATCCATGACGGGTAACCCCCGAAGCTCATGGAAAAGCCCGCTTCAGGCGGGTAAGCGAAG
>JACQWW010000240.1 GCA_016209025.1 Elusimicrobiota bacterium
ACCTGTCAACCGAGTCGGCAAGACCGCAGTGATCGCGAGAAACAAGATATTTTTTCAAGGAACAAATTTCTTTAAGAGTCTCCGGATGGTAAAAAACCAAAAGTTCTTCAGGGAATTCGTCATAATCTTGGAAACCAATCTCGCCCAACCTTTGTTTAATTTCCTCAATAAGGGGCGGTTCCAGGCGCGGTTGCAGTAATAGGCCGCATAAAGGATTTACGTCGCAGCCAAAGGGTGTGCGCCCCAACATGGCAGCCTCCAAAAGAGTGGTCCCTCGTCCCATAAAAGGGTCGTTAACGACATCTTCCGGCTTTGTCAGGCGTTCAATGAAAAAACGGGGTAGCTGCGGTTTAAAACAAGCGCGATAGGATATTTCGTGCAAACTGTTGGCGGCGCGCTGTTTTGACGTCCAAAACTCATTGGCAAACGTGTCTACTTCGATAAATTTCGCCGGAGCAATCTCTATCCTGGTTTGATAAACGGACGTATTTTTTCCATACCGGCTGAACAAACGCAGTTCCTGTTTCAGTTCTTCCGGGCCGCAAATTTGTAATTGCGTGGCCACGATATCTTCAAATAAAGGAAGCTGACGGCAAACCATTAGTGATCCTTTTTAAGCAAAAACAATACTTTGACCCGGGAAATCTTCGTCGCTGTCCCCAGAACCTTTAATCGCCACCATTGCCTTACTTGTTCAACCGGCACAATCCAATAGGGCACATCGGGAAAAGACTCTATATCACATAAAACATAACCTTCGATTTCGGCCAGCTTCTCTAAAAATCCCTTAGAATTAAAGGACCGTCCGGATCCGACCATGTAACTGGGACAGAAATAAACGCCCCCGCGCGAAATGCTTCGAACTTCCCATTTGCGGCCACGACCGTCATAAAGATCGAAAGAAGCGCCCTCACCCGGAGCCAGTTTTCCTTTAAGAACTTCCCGCATGATGCGGCGTTCAAGAATGAACGAAATTCTCCGGCCATCGGTAAAATATTCGCGCACATCTTCAACTTTGATTTTCAGAGCGCAAGCTATATCTTCAACGGACCAGGAAAGCAAACCATCATTTTGCGATTTCATAGAAGGCAATAGGTATTATAACCTGATTTTTTGAATGTCAGAAAATCAGGGATTCCTTATTCCTTATTATTTCTTTCTGTAATCGTAGAATCCCTGGCCGGTTTTGCGGCCCAGCCGGCCGGCCTCGACCATCTTGCGCAAAAGCGGACACGGCCGGTATTTCGAATCGGAAAAACCCTGCTCGAGCGTCTCCATAATGGCTAGGCAAACATCAAGTCCGATCAAGTCCGCCAGGGTTAAGGGCCCCATGGGATGAGCCATGCCCAATTCCATTATTTTGTCAATATCCTCCTTGGCCGCCACACCCTCCATCAGCGCGTAGCAAGCCTCGTTGATCATGGGCATAAGCAGTCTGTTAGCGATGAAACCGGGATAATCTTTTGTCTCATGGGGCTCTTTGCCGAGCTTAAGGCAGAGATTCTTGACCGCGGCGCAGGTCTCATCCGAAGTAAAAAGTCCCCTCACAACTTCAACGAGTTTCATCATGGGGACAGGATTCATAAAATGCATGCCGATGACTTTCTCGGGCTTGGGCGTGGCTGAAGCCAATTGCGTGATGGAAAGAGATGAGGTGTTGGTGGCTAAAATAGCTTCGGGCTTGGTAAGGCCGCCCAGCCTTTTGAAAATATCCATTTTGGCGTTCATATCTTCATAAACCGCTTCAATGACCAAATCCGAGTCAGCCGCGTCTTCCAGCTTTACGCTGGTCTTGATATCGGCAATGGCAGAATCCATTTTCTCTTTGGCGATGACGTTTTTAGCGAGCTGCCTTTCAAGGTTTCTTTTTATCGCGGCCATGGCCCGGTCGGCAAATTCCTGTTTGACTTCCACGAGCAGCGTTTTAAAACCGGCCAGAGCGAAAACATGAACGATTCCATTGCCCATGGTCCCGCCGCCGATGACTGCTATGTTTTTGATTTCCATACTTTACCCCCCCGAATCCTTTTTCAACCTGCGTGCATCAAAATTATAATAGTATCTTAAAAGAAACATGGCCAAAGAAATTTATCTTGACAATCACTCGAACGCTAAAATTGACGAGCGCGTTTTGGCTGAAATGATGCCTTATCTTAAAGAAAATTACGGTAACGCCCAAAGCATGCACGCCTTGGGCGAACGGGCCAAAGAAGCGCTGGAAAAAGCCCGGCAGCAGGCAGGGAACATGATCGGCGCCGGGGTAAATGAAATTTGTTTTACCTCGTGCGCTTCCGAAGCCAACAACCTTGCCGTTAAAGGAACAGCCGAGGCCTTTAAACACAAAGGCAGGCACATCGTCGTTTCCGGCATTGAGCATTTTTCCGTCCTCTACGCTGCCAAGCGCCTGGGAATGATGGGATTTGAAATCACCTATCTGCCGGTTGACAAACACGGCCTGGTTTCGCCGGATGATGTCAAAAAAGCCATCAAAGCGGAGACGATTTTAGTTTCGGTCCAGCACGCCAACCCTGAAATCGGCGCCATCCAGCCGATCAAAGAAATCGCGAAAGCCGTCCATGAAAGAAACGTTTTATTTCATACTGACGCGACCTGCACGGCCGGCATCGTGCCGGTTAATGTCGAAGATTTGGGCGCAGATTTATTGACATTTTCCAGCACGCAATTTTACGGACCCAAAGGCGCGGCCGCGCTTTACATCAAAAAAGGCATCCGGCTCGCGCCTTTGATTGACGGCGGCATTCAGGAAGGAGGCAAACGCGCCGGCACGGAGAATATCCCGGCTATCGCCGGCTTCGGCAAAGCCTGCGAGATCGCCAAAACGGAAATGGAAACGAACGCCCGGCGGACAATTCTCCTGCGCGACCGGCTATTGGATCAATTACCTAAGAAAATCGAATATCTTTACCTTACCGGCCACCCCAGCCAAAGGCTTCCCAATAATGTCAGTTTCATGGTTGAATTTGTCGAAGGCGAAGGCATGTTTCTTCTTCTGGACCAAAAAGGCATCTATGTGACCAGTGGCTCAGCCTGCGCTTCTAAGGCTTTGAAAATGTCTCATGTTTTAACCGCCATTAATGCTGACCCGGCCATAGGCCAGGGATCAATTTTAATGACTCTTTCAAAATATAATACTGGGGATGAAATTGATTACATTCTTGCCGAGTTTCCGCCTATCGTCAAAAAATTGCGGGAAATGTCGCCGCTTTACAGCTATTTCTTAAAAACCGGCCGGCGCAAAGCCGCGGGGCCGGGAACGGATTATGATCACGAGCACGAACATGAACACGAGGAGGTTTTGTAAGTCATGCCATTTTATTCAGATAAGGTCATGGAGCATTTTCAAAATCCGCGAAATGTCGGGGAAATCAAAGACGCCGACGGCGTGGGCGAGGTCGGAAATCCCGTCTGCGGCGACCTGATGACCTTCTACGTCAAGGTCCAGGAAGGGAAACTCGCGGACATCAAATTTAAAACGTTCGGCTGCGGAGCGGCCATTGCTGTTTCCTCTATGGTTTCGGAAATGGCTTTAGGCAAAACGATTGACGAAGCGCTTAAAATCACCAACGAAGAAGTCGCCAAAGAACTGGGCGGGCTTCCCCCCAATAAAATGCACTGCTCGAACCTGGGGGCCACGGCTCTCCATAAAGCCATCGAAAACTACCAAAACAAAAACAAAGCAACCCCATGAAACAGAAATGTAAATGTCCTTTCTGTGAGAGCGAACTGGCTCTGAAATGTCTTGAACCGGTTTTTTGCAAGCCATGCGGCATCGCCCTCATTCAATGCAAAAACTGCGGCAAGCTGTTCAATAAAAAGTCAACCTCGTGCCCTGAATGCAAAAAAGCAGCAGAACGCTAGACTGCGTCGGGCTGTTCTGCCCTATGCCCATCATGAAAACAAAACAGGAACTTGACGCCATGAAATCCGGAGAAATTTTGGAAATTCTGGCCGACGACCCGGCCTTTGAAAAAGACCTGCCTGCCTGGTGCAAAGCAACGGGAGAAAAATTTCTAGGGTTGACCAAAGAAAACGGGATTTTTAAGGGTTACGTGAAAAAACTATAAACCGGCCATTGAAAATCGCACTGCAAAAAACTCCTGAAGACATTTTAATCCGGGCCGGCCTGGGCCGCTGTCCCATGTTTTCCGGACTTTCCGACCAGGCCCTGTCCAAAATCTGCTCGATCGCCGCCATAAAACGCTTCGCTAAAAAAGAAATCATTTTTTACGAAGGCGATCCGGCAGGAGGTTTTTTCGTCGTTCTTTCCGGGCAGATAAAAATCTACAAAGCCGCGCCCGACGGAAAAATCCAGGTTCTGCACATTTTGGGAGCGCCTTCGAGCTTTGCCGAGGCCACGATGTTCATGGGCCGCTATCCGGCCACGGCCCAGGCCGCGCGCAAAAGCAAACTCGCCTTTTTTGAAAAAAATTTGTTCTTAAACCTCGCTGAAAAAGACAGCCGCCTTGTGCTTTCCATCATCGTCTCTTTATCGCGCTGGCTCCAGCACATGACCAACATGATCGAATCGCTGACTTTAAAAAGCGTGCCGGCGCGCCTAGGGGCCTTTGTTTTAGAGCTCGATTCAACGGCTCAAAAAGACGCCAAAGGCGCTTTGCCGTCGCCTCTTTCCAAAACCGCCCTGGCCGGCCTTCTGGGAACAACCAAAGAAACCCTTTCCAGAATGCTCCAAAAATTTTCCAAGTCCCGCGTCTTCCTTTTCCGCGGACAAGCGATCACCATCCTCAACCGAAAAAAACTCGAAGCCGTGGCCCAAGGCCTGGAAAAACTTTAACCGTCCGAACATTGATCTCAATCAACGATTTCAAGCGTCCTTTTGCCGTATGCTTTAAATAGGAAACAAAGGAGGCTTTAATGAAAAGCGTGTCCAGCCAAGGCACTCAAGAACAAGAGGTGAAAGTCCACTAATGGCAAAACTGGAAAGCCATATAGCATCCATGACGGGTAACCCCCGAAGCTCATGGAAAAGCCCGCTTCAGGCGGGTAAGCGAAG
>JACQWW010000020.1:0-2268 GCA_016209025.1 Elusimicrobiota bacterium
TTATCAAGCAGGGCGCAGGCGTGCCAAGCACCGGCCGTGATGCTTGAAACAGAAACAGCGGCATCACAGAAGGCAACCGAGGCGAATAAAGCCAATAACGCGAATAAGGCTGATTCAATCTTGTCGATCGCCAAGGTTGGCAACGGCATTCTCTTGACACCAAAGCCCTCAATTTTTGAGCCGGTCGCGGCGAAGTTTTCAAAGGCAGCTCAAGGCAGAGCAATAACGCTTGAGAACCTCTTAAAGGACCTTAAAAAAATCCGACATAAAGAGTAAGCGTGATCCCTCGATATCGCATCTTTTTTTACGCAAGCGTCTACATCGCTGCCTTGCTTTCACCTCAAGGCGCCGCGGGGGAACTGGTGCGTTTGGCCGAAAGCGGTTCCATTGGGCTTGGACTTTTTAGAAAATGGATCGAACCTTTCTTGGATTAAGTGTTCGTTAGTAAAATCGGGATCAAAAGGGCTGTGATATAATATTGTCGTATGCCCAGAAGAAATTCCCACAGGGACATTGCCGCGCTTAAGGAACGATTATTCCGAAAGGAACTACATCGGCTCCAGGTCAAAAACAAAAAGCTATCCGCCAAATGTGAAAGGGAACAACGTGAACATATTTTAGGCTGCACCGCCAAAACCTGCGATGACTGTTCCAGATACGAGAAACTCTTTCCAGAGCTTGTTGCCGAAACTCGGGCAGAGCGTCGAATCAAAGGAATGAAGCGCGTTAGAATGTTGGTTAAATAGTGTCTTATGGCTAAAGTTAAAAATTATAACCAGGAACCGGCAACCAAAGCCGATCTGGAAGCTTTAAGGGCTGATTTTAAAACTCTCGAAACAAAACATGACCAAAGTTTTGATGCTTTAGAAAAAAAGACAGATAAGATTGCCATGGCTTGGGTCAAGCATGAGCAAAAAAACGACCGGCAATTTGAGGAAATCAAAAATTTGATTTTAAGCTCCAAGTCAGAAATCCTTAATGCCGTTGACGCCTCAGCCGGGTTAGCCAGAAACGTTGACCGCCTGCAGATGATGCAAGGCCAGCATTTAAAAAACCACGACGAAACACTCAAAAACCACGAAATTCGCGTCAAAAAGCTCGAAACCGCTTCCATTCAAACCCCCGCTGGTCCCTTAATTGGAAAAATACGGATGTTTTAGGTGCGGCAATCGTTCGGGCTTTTTTTCTGATTTTTTCAGCTCTATTTCAGCCAATAAAACGTCGGGGTGGATGATCGAGGCCTGGGTCTGGCCGCGGCTCGACAAATAGGGACCAAGCTGATAATAATTATAGACCCGGCGTTTGTCGCCGGCTAAAACAATGTCGCGTAAAGCTCTCAAGGTCATGCCGGCAAACTCCGCGTTGCGGACCAGCTCTTCCTTTCCGTCGAGAAAAACTTTATAGACCATAACCGGATGAGACAGAGTATCCTCGGCATTTTCCTTGTCGTCTTCCTCGCCGATGCGCCGGATAATGACAGCGTATTCAAGTCCGAATTCAGCGGCTTGTTTTAAAAGCTCTTTTTTGAGTTCTTCGGCGGTGGCTGTTTTCTGCGCTTCAATAATCAGATTGCTGATATGGGCGGTGGGTAATTCCCAGATAGCGCCCCGGCCGTGGCCGTTGGAAGTCAGGCGTTCTTTGACCGGCGAACGGCTCATCAAAAGGTCCTTCAAAATGCCGTGGGCGATAAGTTCAACGCGTTGGGCCGGGATTCCTTCATCGTCAATTTCATAATGCCCGATGAGCGGCGCTCCTTCAAATTCGCTCAAAGCCGGGTCATCGGCCGCGCTGATCAAAGGCGAAACAATGCGCCGTCCCAGGCGGCCGGCAAAGGTTCCGGCGTGAAAATTCTTTTTAACGCCCTCATCTTCTACCCAGGGCGATCTGGGAAAAGAAACATTATGCGCCAAAAGTTGGTTGAAAAATTCCCCGGCTGCCTGGCCCTCCAGAAGGGCCGGGCCGGTGTAGGCATCCTCCCAGAGCGGCGCTTTAACCAGGGCGCTTAAGCCTTCAGCCAGCTCATTGACTTCGGCCTCAAGGGCGGCCTCGGGCGGAAGGTCTCCGGCGCGCCGGCGGATAATGCGCCGCCAATCTTTCAGTTCCATGCCGTCCGGGGCTTGGGTGCGGGCCCAGATGTAAATCTCAACATCATGATCAGGTTTTGCGGCCCGGCGTCCTTCGCTGTCCGTGAAATAATTATGGCCCTGGGTCATATAAAAGTTGACGCGGGAATTCTGAATCGCCGGGTAGCGCCTGAAAACAAGGGAA
>JACQWW010000020.1:2278-6733 GCA_016209025.1 Elusimicrobiota bacterium
ACAAGGGAAAGCCGGCGGATTTTTTTCTGCCACAGCTCTGCCTCGAATTTCATTTCCCGGCTGGGCGCGAGCGCGGCTGTGACCGGGCCGGTGGACAAATCCGGAATTTCCTCTTTGATCAGTTTGTTTTGCTTGTAGGCCTTCTTTTCAGAGAGCCTTTGCAGGGCCTGCTTGTAGGCTTTGTCCGTCAGGCTCCAAAGATTAAAACGCAGGGCGTCGTAATTGTCTTCAATGACCGTGTCGTCGGCCAAGGGCCGGAAATTCCAGTGGTCTTTGCCGGCGTAATGGGTATTGTCGAAAGCGTAAGAGCCGACCCTCAAATCGGCTTTGAAGTAACGCGAGCGCCATTCGCGGGGATTCTTGAGAGCCCCAAAGGAGCTTTCTATTTCAAGGCGCCGCGAATCACGGACCGTATAACTTAGAAAATACGGCTTGCCTAAATTTTCCATTTCCAAACGGCTGACAGAGCGGTCCATTTCAGCGATCATGGCCCTTAAAAGCTCCGGCGCGGTTTCAGAAGGCTTGTCTTGGGGATAAGCCTTAAGGGCCAATGAGGCCAATAACGCCAATGAGGCCAATAACGAACGAAGAAGCCTTGGTTTCATTTGGTTTTATCCAATGGATCGTGAAAAGGCGGCGGCAGGATGGGGGGTTTTTCTGAAAATTTGATTTTCTTTTCCACCTCGATCTCAGAAACCAGGAGGCTGGGGGCCACGGCGGAAACCGGCACCCAGCCGGACTCGGCCCCGCAGGTTCCGTTGAAAATATCGTAATCGTCGCCGGCAGCCGTTATTTTTTCAAAAGAGGCCAAGGGCGTGCCTACGATGTCCACTCCCCGCACCGCCTCGTCGGGCCTTGCGTCGCTGTAGACGCGATAGACCAAAACCGGAATAACTTTAAATGACTGGGTCCCCCAGCGGCTGGTATTGGTGAATCCTCCGGTAATATCGGCAAAAATCAGGCCATAGGGCTTGCCCTGCTTTTTGATTTCTTCGATCAGCATTTCGCGCAGTTTGGGATAGCCGACGGTTTTGGAAGTTTCCACCATGATGTTTCCCATGCGCGCCACTACCTGGTTGCCGGCGCTTCTTCGGCCGTGGCCGTTGGAGGCGGGAAATCCCCGGATAGGAGAGCGCGACATTAAAAAACCTTTTAAGATGCCGCCTTCAATCAGGGGCGCGCGCCTGGATGAGACGCCCTCATCGTCGAATTTGTAACTGCCTCGAAGAAAGGCGCCTTTAAAACGATCAAGCGCGGGGTCGTCATAAACGCTGATAAAATCCGCGGTTACCGGCTTGCCCAGCTTCTTGGTGAATGTCTGGCCTTCTTCTTCGAGCTTCTGGCGGTGCCCTTCCAGGCGGTGGCCTAAAATTTCATGAAAATAAACTCCTGCGGCTCTGGCGCGGAAGATAGCCGGCCCTGAATAAGGCTCAACCAGCGGGGCGCGGTGGAGCGCTTCAAGTTCCTTGGCTGATTGCTCGATATCCTCAAGAATCTTGGCATTGGCCGGCAGGTCTTCAGGGCGTTCAACGTCATAGCTTTCAAAACGCTCGATGTCCATGCCGTCTTCGGTTCGGGCCGCAAGATAATAGCTCAACCGCACGTAGCGGTTGCCGGTGGCGATTTCCGATCCCTCCGAATTGACCAGATAACGATTGGCGGTCCTGATTCCCAGGGAAACATTGGAATTGATGATAAAAGGATATTTTTTGAAAGCCAAAGAAAGCTCTTTAAGGCGGGAGCGCCAGATCAGCCGGTCAAATTTTGGAAAATCAAGGGTCTCGAAAAACCGGCTCGGCTTTTCCATGGAGAAATCGTCGGAAGGGTCTTCTTCTTTGGCGGTCACGGCCCTGTTTGTCTCGACTCTGGTCAGCCGGTTGGCGGCATTTTTAAACGCCTGCTCGGTTTTAAGCCATATATCGGCGCGCAAAGCAGTCTCGTCGTCTTGGGTGGCGATAAGGGTCTTTTCTTCCCGCGGCCAATCATACCAGCCTTGTTCGCCTTTGATCTGATGGGTGTTGTCAAGGCCGGGGCTTCCCAGCCGGACATCGGCGTCCAGAAAGCGCTCATGGTTTTGGGATTCGGACGTAACGGCGCCCAGCATGACGCTTAATCCATAACGCTTTTCGTCGTATATTTCATAGCCCAAAAAATACATGGGAGATTTCTCCGCATTTTTAAGCCCCTCGAACGAACGATTCAGCTCTTTTTTCATGGCGGAAAGAATTACGCTGTCTTTGGCTGAACCTTCGGCTGATAAATAAGAAGGGGGGGCAAGAAAGAAAAAAAGAGAAACCGGCAAAAAATACGGAAAGACCTTTTTTGCCGGAGCGGATTTTGGTTCCATTTTAAATCGTTTTTGGTGGACCCGAAGGGATTCGAACCCTCGACCTCCACAATGCCAATGTGGCGCTCTCCCAACTGAGCTACGGGCCCACTCTTTTAAGATTCTATTATACCAGGCACGGGCATATATTAGCCGGTGAAATCCGGCGAAACCAGGACTTTCAGGGCTTTAGGCAGGAGCGATATTCTAAGCTCGGCTGCGTCACAGAAGGGTTCTCCGTCCAAATGATAAGGCAGGGGCCGCGGCATTTGTATCGTTACGCTTGCCGTTGTCAGGGTTTTGACGTAGGGGGATGTGTCAATTTTACCCTTAAAAAAGCGGTGGATTTGTGTCAGGATTTTCCATATAGGAAGCTGGGGAATGATGACAACATGAAAGAGGCCGTCGTTTAATTTGGCCTTGGGAGCGATGACTCCGCCGGCGCCGTATTGCTGGCCGTTGGCAATGGCGATCAGCAGGGGCTTGAGGGTTTTTTCATGCTTATGAACGCCTTCGTCGCGATTCGGGACCGAGCCGCGATGGCGCAGGTTTATATGAATCGGCGGCATTTCATGGGTGATGACTTCCCGCACCGTCAGGTAGTAATAAGGCAGAAGGCCCCTGATCGGATGGTTGTTGAAAGCCCAGCCGACTTTGGCGTCAAGGCCTACGCCGGCGATATTGAAAAAATAGCGGTCGTTTAATTTGCCTATGTCCATTTCCCAAACCTTGGCCTTTAAAAGCATGGAGCAGGCGGCTTCAGGATCATCCGGCAGTTTTAAGGCCAGAGCCAGGCCATTGCCTGATCCTTTGGGGATGATGCCGAATAAGGTGTTTGTGCCGGCTAAACCCGAGGCTGTTTCATTGACCGTCCCGTCGCCGCCTACCGCGACGACGGTTTTGCCTTCAAGGGCGGCGCGCCCGGCGATTTCCCTGGCGTGGCCGGGCCGCACGGTGCGGATGATTTCAGCGTCAGCTTTTTCGCGCGCCATAACCCGCTCAATGGCGCGCTCATACTCATCAGGCGATTCCCTGCCTGAAATAGGATTTACGATAAAGCAGAATTTCAACTTAGGGCGCGTTTTTTCTTGAGCCGCCTCGCCGCGGCGAATGCGCAGGCTTCTTTTTGGTTTGTTTAATCAGGGGTATCGGTTCGGCGAATTGGCGGGCTTTTTCCAAGGCTTGCCTGGCTTGGGGTATGGTTTTTTCCATGTTCTCATTGCCGGATTTTCCCGCGCTCAAGGCCTCGATCTTGAGAAAAATGCGCTCGAGGCACAATAAATGCGATTCATGCGAAAGAAATGTTTTTGATTTTATTTTGGCATTCGGCTCTTGCTTTGTTTTTTTTGTCAGTTCGATCAAGGCGCCGGCGAGCGTTGTGGTTTCCTCGGCAACGGCCGAGGCAGCGGCGCGGACATAGGCGTGCGAGCCGGCAATGCCTGTGACCGCGGGATTAGGCAGGGCAAAAGAAAGAGGAAGCGCCAAATCCCCGGTCACCTTGAGCCTTTGAACGTCATAATTGTATTGATCGCGGATCATATTGGCTTTGGCCGCGTAGCGCTTGCGGATGGTGTTCGTAACGTATTGGAAGCTGCGGGTATCTTCGAGTTTGGCCAGGAGCGAAGCGGCCGGATAATAAATTTCCTGGCGGCTGGTGGCTAGCTGCGGCGCCATGTCGCAGAGCATTGGGTTTTCAAGCGAGTTCGGCAGGGCGAATTTGCCGGCCGCGGCCTCGATCTCGGCATCCCGGTTCTGGGCGAGCTCTTTAAGCCGGCTTTCGTATTGACTGCGCAGATTCTGCACGTAGTCTTGGAGATTTTTTTGGCTCTGTTGTTCAAATTTTTCGGCATCCGGCGGCGAAGGGGCGATGATGATGTCTTCGCCGTCCGCCGGCTCGGCGGGCCGGGCCGCGTCCGCTTCGGCATCATAAAAAAAGGCCAATAACGCCAATAACGCCAATAAGGCCAATAAGGCTCGGTTGAGAAAAAGTTGTCGAGTAGAGTTCTGACGCATTTTCTCCTCCTATTTCGTTTTCAATTTCAATGAAGGAGACATGTTTTCAGATCCCCCTTCATCAAACTGGACGTGAAGTTTTCCCTCATCCAGCTTACCTGTAAGAATTTCCTCTA
>JACQWW010000021.1 GCA_016209025.1 Elusimicrobiota bacterium
CTGATGCGCATGGAAACCTATGACAAAATCGTTCTCCAGTGCCTTTGATTGAATAAAATATTTTGTCAGCAAGATGTAAAAATTTTATCATCTTCCGCCCTAAAAGCAAATGTCAAAAAGAATAAAGACTTAAACTTTTTCCGCTTTATATAAATAGGTTAGGTTAAAAACCGCTTTTAAGCAAGAAGGGTTTTAAAAAAATCCAGGGGGGCAATATAACCGGAATCAATCGTCGGCGGGGAATTCCGGGCGGGAGCAGCAGTTTAATTTTCCCCAGATTTCAGCAGTCTTAAATTCCCCAGTTTAACGGCAGTTAAGTGGGGGATGGGGTCATTGCTGAACCGCGCCTGGCAGGTTCGTTGCAAAAATAAATATTGCTTAAAGTTATTTATTATGCAAAAATAAATTTCCACCATGGGTACAACTGAAATCAAAATCGGAGGATTCGGCGGGCAAGGCGTCATCCTGGCCGGCCATATCATCGGCAAGGCAGCCGCTATTTTCGGCGGCCAGCACTCGGCCATGACCCAAAGCTTCGGGCCGGAAGCCAGGGGAAGCGCCTGCAGTTCCCAGGTCATTATTTCCGACAAACCGGTGCGTTATCCTTACGTGAGAAAGCCCCAGATTTTAGTCGTGATGTCGCAGGAGGCTTTTGATAAATTTTCCCCCCAACTTGCCGACAATGGCATGCTTTTGATTGAAAAAGAGCTGGTGCAGGTAAGCAAACTCAAGCCGGGGATTAAAGTTTTTGGGGTCCCGGCCACCCGTTTGGCTGAAGAGCTGGGTAAAAAAATCGTTTTAAACATCGTTATGGTCGGTTTTTGGACCGCAGTGACCGGATTAGTGAGCAAAGAAGCAGCGGCCAAAGCAGTGGAAAGCACGGTGCCAAGAGGCACCGAAGAACTTAACCTTAAAGCTTTTAATAAAGGCTACGATTACGGCGCGGCCATTGTTAAAGGCGGCGTTCCTGCCGAAACAGCGGCGTAAGATGGCCTTGACAACAGCCGTAACCGCCCCGGCCCCGGCCGACAGCAGCCAAGCCGCCAAAACCTGCCATATCGCTGATCCCCTGCTTAGAACCGAACGGATGCCGCACATATGGTGCCCTTCCTGCGGCATCGGGGCCACGGTTAATTGTTTTGTCGCGGCTTTGGACAAATCCGGCATTGATAAGAAAAAAATAGCCGTAGTTTCCGGCATCGGCTGTACTGGCCGGGTGGCCGGCTACGTCAGGCTCGATTCCTTCCATACCACCCATGGCCGGCCCATTCCTTTTGCCACGGGACTGAAATTAGGAAACCCTGAGCTGAAGGTCATTGTTTACAGCGGCGACGGAGATCTGACCGGCATCGGCGGTAATCATTTCATCCACGCGGCCAGAAAAAATATGGATTTGACCGTCATCTGCGTCAATAATTTCAACTACGCCATGACCGGCGGCCAGGCATCGCCGACCACGCCGCTTGAAGCCAGGGCCTCAACCGCTCCTTACGGATGTTTTGAGCCGCCTTTTAATCTGCCATATTTGGCTGAAACCTGCGGCGCGGTTTATGTGGCCCGCTGGACTGCCCTTCATATCAGGCAGACGACTAAGGCTATGACCGAGGCTATGCTGAAAAAGGGTTTTTCTTTTATTGAAATAATCGCGCCCTGCCCCACGCTTTATGCCAGGCTCAATAAATTCGGCGAAGGCCTTGATGAACTCAAGTTTTACATGGAAAACAGCGAGCTGAAAAACGGAGCTGAAACTAAGACCGTAGGAATTGATTTTCGCGGTAAAATCGCGGTGGGTAAATTCGTGGATAAAGAGGCGCCCACTTTTCTTGAAAATATGAACCGGCATTTAAGCAAGGTCCTTAAAGACAAATATGTCTGGTGGGGCCCCAAGGCAGAAAATAATGGAAAAAAATAATCATTTCGTCACGGCCGACCCCAAGGGCGTTCTGACCGGCGAGCATTATTTGGACGGCGATTTTGCCGCCAGCGAAGGGGCCTTGGCAGCCGGGTGCCGTTTTGTGGCCGGCTATCCCATAACACCTTCGACCGAGGTGGTGGAACGTTTTTCCCGCGGAATCCCCCAGGTGGGCGGCGTTTTTATCCAGATGGAAGATGAAATCGCCTCTTCCATCGCCATCCAAGGCGCGGTCTGGGCCGGACAAAAAGCCATGACCGTAACCTCGGGCCCGGGATTCTCCCTGATGATGGAGCATATCGGCTTGGCGGCCATGACGGAAACTCCCTGCGTTTTTATTGACGTTCAGAGAGGCGGCCCCTCGACCGGACTGCCCACCCTGCCGGGCCAAGCCGACGTCATGCAGGTGCGCTGGGGCTCCCACGGCGATTATGAAATCATCGCCATCTGCCCCAACTCCCCGCAAGAAGCTTTTGATTTCACTATTGACGCTTTCAATTTATCCGAGATCTACCGGGTGCCGGCTTTCGTCATGCTTGACGAGTGCGTGGGCCACATGAACGAGAAAGTGGTCATTCCCAAGGCTGACCAGATCAAAATTGCGGTCAGGCGCTGGACCCATGCCAAACCCGGCGAATACAAACCGTTTCAGCCTGAATTTGACGGCTGGATTCCCGGCATGATCAAAGCCGGCGACGGTTATTTTCATCATATAACCGGTTTGACCCACGATGAAAGGGGCTACCCGGTCATGAGTCCTGAATGCCAGGAAAAATGCGTCAGGCGTATCGTTGATAAAATCAGAAAAAACGCGGACCAAATCGTCCGTTGCGAAGAAGACGGGATTGAAGGCGCCGATGTCGTGGTTTTCGCCTATGGCATCACTTCAAGAGTGGCTTATGCGGCTATTGAAATGGCCAGGGCAAAAGGCCTTAAGGTCGGATTATTAAGGCCTATTATTCTGTGGCCTTTTCCGGAAAAACGCATCCGCGAGCTTTCCCAAAAAATCAAGGCTTTTGTCGTGGTGGAAATGAATTACGGCCAAATGTATTATGAAGTGGAGCGCTGCGCCGCTGAACGGGCCAAAACCGTTCTGGTGCCCCATGGCGGCGGAACAGTGCATGAACCGGAAACGATCCTAAAAGCTATTATCGAGGCCGGACAAGAGGAAAAACAACCGGCCAAAGCGCATTGCGCTTGTCCGCCCGCGAAAGCAAGAAAACAAAAAAAATGAAACGCATCCCCCTCAACCTTCAAAAAGCGCAAATCCCGGCCGGGGAAGTCGTCATCGCCAAAGAAAAATGCAAAGGCTGCCGCTTTTGCATTGAATTTTGCCCCAGGGATGTCCTGGAAATGAGCCGTGATTACAATGCCAAAGGCTACCATTTCCCCGTAGTCGCCCAGGGCAAGGAAAACGACTGCACCAGTTGTGGATAC